>JBBQIY010000128.1:0-6101 GCA_038325415.1 Kiritimatiellia bacterium | reverse complement strand
GCCGATGGCGACGATCGGCAAAATTGAATGCAGAAGCCGACGCCCGTCTTCAGCCGAAAGCGCAATTTTTGCAAGTTGATGGGCCAGCTTAAATGCAACGCCTGCCCCGCACAAGTGGCGGAGTTGCGCAGGGGTGCCGGGTAGTTCGGGATTGACGATGGCTGAGGCCGTTTCGGGAACTTCTTTGGTGATGCTGTGATGGTCGGTGATGACGACATCCACGCCGCGCGAGGTCGCCTCGCGGCAGGCATCACTTTGCGATATTCCGCAGTCGACGGTGACGATGAGGTCGACGGTGCCTAACTCTTCGAGACATCGACGGAGCGCATTGACGGTGAATCCATAGCCTTCGTTCTGGCGGCTGGGAATGAAAATAGAGACGCTCCCGCCGATGCCGTTGATGGCTCGGGCGAGGGCGGCTGACGCCGTGATGCCGTCGGCATCGTAGTCGCCAAAGACGACGATTTTATGCTTAGCCGCCACATGCTGACAGATGATCTCCGCCGCTTGCGCGATTCCTGGCATTTGATCCGGCAGAAGGCATTGTCCGAGCTTGGGAGTGAGGAAGGCTTCGGCTTCGAGACGGTTTGTAATGCCGCGTGATACAAGGCATTTAGCCACGGTTATGGCAACGGACAGTTCAGATGCCAGCGACTCAACCGTCGCAGTATCGAGGATCGCCGTTGTCCATTTGCATGACGGCCATGCGAGATCTTTTTTGGTATCAGTCACGGCTTAGCGGATTTTTGCCGCATCGAGGAATTCTGGCAGTGTTGCAGAATTTTCGTAGAGAGCTTTGCCGATGATAACGCCGTTGAGATTTGATCGTGCTAGAGCCATCAGTGCCGTGACATCCTCAGGAGCTTTCACGCCACCCGAGGCGATTACCGAGATCGAGGGGACTGCATCCGCCATTTCGGCCATGGCCTTCAAGTTGGGACCCTTGAGCATCCCGTCCGTGGCCGTGTCGGTGTAGATTACTGTTTTGATGCCGAATCCAGCGATCATCACGGCCAGCTCGGTGGCTCGCACCGCCGTCGTCTCAACCCAACCGTTGACCTGAACAAAACCGTCCCTTGCGTCGATCCCCACGGCAATGGCTTCACCGTAGCGTGAAACGAGTTGTTTGAGCGAGTCGACATCCGATACCGCCCGTGTGCCGATAATGGCTCTTGAGGCTCCAGCTTCGAGTACTTCACGCACATGTTCGTCGGTCCGGAGTCCACCGCCGACCTCGAACGGAATCGACACGGCCTTGGCGATTCGCATAATGACATCCGTGTGGGCGGGTCTGCCTGCGAAAGCGCCGTCTAGATCCACGATGTGGATAAACGCTGCGCCCAGCGATTGCCACTTGAGCGCCATCTCGACGGGATCCGAGGAATAAATGGTTGCATCGTCCATGCGGCCTTGGCGCAAACGTACGCACTGGCCGCCTTTTAAATCAATGGCGGGAAGGATTTTCATAGCTGTTTTCTATCATACGCAGGATATGTTTTCAAGCAGATAATTAAGGGGTGTGATTCAACTTTGTTGAATCGCACAGGAGCCAGGAGCCAGAATCCAGAATTCAAGAAGTTGAGAGTCAATGCTTTATGACGATTTTCTCAATAGAATTTGAGTGCCTCCGTTGTGAGGCCACGCGAGTGGAAAGCGAAATCGCGTGTAAGTCGTTGGGAACCAATTCTGCATTCTGACTCGAATGGCGCTAACGTAGTGATTTAGCGGTGTTCCTAATCGTACTCGTACTCGTAATCGCGCGAAGAAAATCGAAGAAAATCGTCGGTTGACTATTGCGCTCATTATATCGTATACTCACAACTCGTCTCAAACCAGAAAGCAACTGCAAGGTATTACCTGAAATGAACATTGAACTTCTTGAACAAGCTAAAGCCCGCGTACCGAGCGTCCCCGTGCTGGTGAACATGGTTTCACTGCGCTTCCGTGAGCTCAATTCAGGCATGAGGCCGCTCGTCATGCCGCTTTCTGCGGAAGAAGATCGTTTGGACATCGTACTTCGCGAGATCGCGGAAGGTAAGCTGCAATCCGAATATGACTTCGATGCGCTTGCGCGCGATGGAAGAATGAAGTAAAAACAGCCGTGGCCAACGATAAAACTCCGTCTTCCCCGGGAGGGCGGCATGTGCTCACGCGCAACCGCAAAGCCCTTCACGACTACACCGTTCTAGAGAAGATCGAGGCGGGGTTGCAGTTGCTTGGGACTGAGGTAAAGGTCGTCCGCATGGGGCAGGCAAGCCTCAACGGAGCCTACGCGCATGTCGACAAACGTACGAACGAAATCTTTCTCGACAACGTGACGATTCCTCCTTACGATTTCGGAAACCGTTTCAACCACGAATCCCTTCGCTCTCGCAAGCTGTTGATGCATAAGAAGGAGATTCTTAAGTTGCGCGAGTTTGTAGAGCAGAAGGGGCATACGCTCGTTCCGCTTAGTCTCTATATGATCAAAGGTCGTGTCAAGGTCGAGCTGGGGGTTTGCAAAGGCAAGGCGGAAGTGGACAAACGCGAGACGCTTCGTCGTCGCGAATCGGATCGCGATGCCGAACGCGCCATTTCTCAACATTACAGAGGGTAAGCCGGTGAAGATCATCGAATCTCCAATTGGCCTTCCTGATGAGGTTCCCAATATTGTCCTAGCAGCAGGGTTCTTCGATGGCGTTCATCTTGGTCATCGCCAGATTCTCTCTTCTACGTTAGCCTGCGCCCGCGAGCACGGTGCCAAGGCATGGGTGTTGACTTTTGATCCTCATCCTCTCGCGGTAATCGCGCCCGATCGCAAGCCGCTGTTGCTAACACGGCTTGAGCTGCGGCTTGAACTGTTGGCCGAGTCGGGTGTGGACGGATGTTTGCTGATGCCTTTCACGCCGGAACTTGCGTTGCTTTCTCCTGAGCAGTTTATATCCTTAGTTTTTAGCGGCTGGATGAAACCCAAACATCAGTGTACGGTTGTTTCTGGAGACAACTGGCGGTTTGGGCATGACCGCGCTGGCAGTTTGGCGGCGATTGCTAAAATCAGTCACGGAAAGATCAATGTTCTTCAAGCACCGATGGTTGAGCATGAAGGACGGCGTGTTTCGAGTTCTATTATTCGAGCGACCATCAATAACGGTGATTTGATCGAGGCGAATGCGATGTTAGGACGTCCGCATCAGATCCGCGAGCGGACATGGTACGGCCGTGGAATTGGCATGAAGCTCGGGTTCGCGACAGCGAATTTCCGGCCGCAAGCCGAAGTCCTTCCGCCCGTCGGCGTGTATGAGATGGAGGCGTGCATACGCAGCCACAAGTCTGGGACTTGGATGAAGAGTGTAGCGAATCTCGGCTATCGTCCGACGTTTACCGATTCAGATTTAAGTGCGCCCGAACTCGAAGTACACATTCTTGATTTTGATGGCGATCTCCACGGCGAAGAGCTTGACGTGCGCTTCATCCGTAGGCTCCGAGACGAGCTCAAGTTTGACACGATTGATGCGCTGGTTGAGCAGGTGCAGTTGGACATCCTAGCCGTACGGTCAAAATAAATAAAGTCGCCCCCGTCCCCATAAAATCAGCGTACGGCTGCAACCGCTCGCTTGAATGCATCCGCTGAATTGGCGATGGTCTTTTCGTCGGTACAAAACGCAAGGCGGAAATAGCCGGGGAGACCGAATCCGCGCCCGGGAACGGCGAGTACATGCTCCTTGACCAGTTCTGCGAGGAAGACGCTTTCGTCCGAAATCGGGGATTTCGGGAAGAAGTAAAAGGCACCGCGTGGTAAGGTGAACTCGATGCCCGCCTCGCTCAGGACTCTTGCCATGGTATCGCGCCGACGGCTGTAGATCGACATGTCCACTTCGCTATGGATACATTTCTGGAGAATTTTCTGGGCAATCGCTGGCGCGTTAACGAAACCGAGAATTCGGTTCGTCAGGATCAAGCCGCCCATGAGTTCGTCGCTGCCTTCTAGAGTCGGACATACGGCAACGTAGCCGATGCGCTCGCCGGCGAGCGAGAGACTCTTGGAGAAAGACCCGATGACCACGGAGGCATCGTACAATTCAAAGACGGATGGAATTTCGACTTGATCGAAGTTGAGGAAACGATACGGCTCATCCGAGATCAGGAAGATTGTGCGTCCGTTTTTCTCCGAGTGCTTCTTCAGCACGGCGGCCAGAGCAGCCAGTTCTTCGCGACTGTAGATTTGTCCTGTTGGATTATTCGGGGAATTGATGATCACGGCACGGGTCTTGGGCGTGATGGCTTGCTCCATGGCGTCGACATCGAGCGAGAAGGATGGAAGCTTCGTCTGAACGGGAACCAGCTTGCCACCGTAGTTGCCAACATAGAATCCATACTCCACGAAATACGGGCTCGGACACATCACTTCATCCCCGTCCGACATCACGGCTCTGAAGAAGATGTTCAACCCACCTGCCGCACCACAGGTGACGACAATGTTCGAGGCAGGGGTGGCAACCCGCTGCTCTTCCGATATCTTCGCGGCAAGTACCGCACGTGTCTCAGGATATCCCGCGTTGGGCATGTAGCCCATCGCAAAAGGTTTGTCTGTCGTTTCTGCGAAGTCGAGAATCGCTTGTTTGACGGAGGCTGGCGGCGGAAGGTCAGGATTGCCGAGACTAAAATCGTAAACCTTATCGGCACCATAGAGTTTTTTCATTTCGATGCCGGCTTCAAACATTTTGCGGATCATCGATGAGTTCGCGGTATAACCTTGGATTTCGGGGCATAGTAAGTTCATAAGAGCAATGGGTTTGTTTTTGGGGGCTACAAATTAATTCATAGATGCCACGGTTATAGATCGTATGATGTTCGATTAGTTCACTCAAATCTACCAATTTCGGGTGTTTCATTCAATGCAAATGTTCTTCTGAATATTAGGTTGACTTTCTCGACGGGAAATGTCATATTTTGCCGAGTCTTTTGACTTCAAAGGTGGGTTACCTAAGTGGCCAACAGGGGCAGACTGTAAATCTGCTGGATAACTCCTTCCAAGGTTCGAATCCTTGACCCACCACCAATCTCATAAACCCATGAAATGTAATAACTTGCATGGGTTTATTTTTGCTATAAAACAAGAAATGACTTCAGAGGTAATTCCTGGGTTCTCTTCATTTTGTGCATCTTTCTAGCATCAATAAGTACCACAAAGTACCCATTGGCTTTCGATACACTTCGGTTTTGGCTTGAGAATAGCAATATTTTGATCAGACGGATCATCCTCATGTTGTTTCAAGTAGGTGTTTCTGCTAGAATCCAATCCTAATAAAGCTGTGTGCCAGCGCGTATGATGGTGCTACAGGCCGTGTTCAACTGTGTAGAGAAGGGCAAACCATGAGTCTGAGTGCCAATATTGCCGAAAAGGCAAACCTGATCTGGGCTATCGCTGACAAGCTGACCGGGGTTTACAAGCCTCATGAATATGGCGAAGTGATTCTGCCTCTCACGGTGATCCGTCGGTTCGATTGCATTCTGGCCGCAACGAAGGCCGAGGTGCTCAAGAAGAACGCGGAGACGAAGGTCGCGGCTATCAAGGACGTCCTCCTCAAAAAGGCGTCTGGGCACGAGTTCTACAATACGAGTCCATTCACCTTCGAGAAGCTGCTCGATGACCCGGATAACATCGAGGCGAATTTCCACGCTTTTCTCAACGGCTTCTCTGAAAATGTTCGCGACATTATCGAAAAATTCAAGTTCGATGGCCACATCGCCCTAATGGCGAAGAAGGACATTCTCTACATCGTCCTCAAGGAATTCACGAGCCCAGCCGGAAATCTCCACCCCGACAAAATCTCCAATCTCGAAATGGGCTACATCTTCGAGGAGATCATTCGTCGTTTCTCGGAATCCCATAATGAAGACGCTGGTCAGCACTACACACCGCGCGAAGTCATCGAGCTGATGGTCAACATTCTTTTCCATGATGACGACAAGGCCCTGACCGGCGAACACGTGGCAAAGTCCGTCTACGACCCCGCCTGTGGAACCGGCGGTATGCTCTCCGTGGCAGAGTCCTACCTCAAGAAGATCAACGCCGGGGCCGAGCTGATTCCCTTCGGACAGGAACTCAACGACCAGACCTT
>JBBQIY010000127.1:0-6123 GCA_038325415.1 Kiritimatiellia bacterium | reverse complement strand
CGTGTATTCCCAAACAGCGGTCGGCACATTGCGCCAGCAGCAATGTTCATTCAAATAAATATCGAGGGCTCCTGCCACCGTCTCCACTCTGCCACGTCCGGGCATCGTTACGCCGCCTTTGCCTGCATGCCCCCATCCTGCCGTCAGTTCCAAATCGCCCTCGTCGGGGTTGACGGGTTTACCATCCACGCGCGTGAAAACAGCGATTGTTTTGAGGTCGTCGCGGATACTTCCCACGGACACGCCCAGCACGGGTTTCTCCGTGTCGAGCAACGCCGCGACCTGTCGCCCAAGCTCCGCCGAATGGAGCAACGCTTCCTTTGTTGCAGGTAGCGGAATCCGTGGCCAATTCTGTCGTAAGGCTCCCGCGTTCTCCGTGCGGTATGCCTCCGCATGCAGGATCGCAAGCGCGTGATGGAAAAGGTCTTCAGGTGTACTCTCTAGTTCGTCAAGATAGGCGGAGGCATCTTCGCTTAGATTTGGTCTGCGGTCTGTGGAATCAAGAAGTGATTGTTCGTCTGAATGAAGGTAGAGAGAAAATAGATTTGCTCCGCGTTCAACTAAGTGTCGGCAAGCTAGTTGCGATGTTACGATTGGAGGGTCAAAGGTCTTTCTGTTTTGGGCAACCGCAGAGAGAAAGACGTTTGCGGTAGACACATTTGGAAAATACTCACTTCGTTTTTCATCGAGGAGCTTGGTTTCCGGTTCCCAGTAAAGCCAGCGTACATCGAATGGTCGATAGTAATAGCGAACCACGTTGTTTGGTAAGAAGCCACGTCTGCGCAGAATGTCGCGTACCGTCTCGCCTTTAAAGCGCGCGGTATCTTCCATGACGCTCGAATTAATTTGGCGCATTTTAGTGTGAGATGTTTGCGTATCGAAGTAGTCGCGTAAACGTTCCAGAAGCCGTTCGCGATCAATGTCGACTAAAAAAGTATCGCGCCCTGTTTGTACGCCGGGAAATGAGGTTGGAAAAAGTTCCGGTAGCGTGGGCCAGTCGACATAGCCGCTGCTGATTTCTCCTGGGATGAAGGGGAAGCCCAGTTCTGCTATGGGCGTGAGGGTTTGATAGTCGCCTATATTAGCGAGCAAGTCGGCGCGTTTGTTCTTGCCCCAGAAGTGTCGGAATTGAACCTTGGTGGGATGAGTAGACGCGACGTCCTCGTCGCGTTCACACAAGGCGCGGCGAGACGCCGCGTCCACTTTGGCCTCACACAAGGCGCGGCGAGACGCCGCGTCTACCTTGACGAGCAGGGTGATTGCCGTTCCAACTTGAATGCCTTCGCGGTTATATTCAGTTGAAAAGGCACTGGGATCTGACTCACCCTCAGGCGTGAGCTTACCCGTTTTATACTTGTCACCATTCAGACAGTCGATCTGAATGTGATCGAAGACTTCCAGATACTTTTCCCTCATGCCGGTAAAAGACAAACCGTCGAGCCATGAATAGTTGGAGATGAAGCTGATGATGCCTTGGCTGGGCTGGTTCATTTCGACGATGCGCTTTTCTGCCATGCGGAAGAAGCGGATGTAAAGATCGTTGAGACCTTGACCTTGCGGCGCGGGCGCACGCTGCGTCGTCCGATAGGCATTCGAGAGGTCGCGTTCTTCAGACAAGGCCAAGCCAGCGAATCCGTTGTACGGAGGATTTCCGATAATCACGATGATGCTGTCACGACGTTTGATTCGATCAGCGGCATCACGTTCTTCGGCCATTTCAGGAAACAAAAGAAGCGTTTTGGGATCTTTGACCGGTTCCCAGCCGGTCAGGGAATTCGTCAGATAGATGCCAGCGCGTTCTTCGCGGGCATCGTCAAGCGGAGCACCGAGGGTTTCGAGCAGAAGGCTGATTTGCAGGTGCGCGATGACGAATGGGGCGGGAAGGATTTCGAAGCCGAGAACGCGTTCGATGGCCGCCTTCTTGATATCATGTGCCGTGAGTGCGTCGCCGCCTTTTTCTTGAAGTGTCTTCGCGATGCGTTGCAACACGGCGTGAACATACGCGCCCGTGCCGCAACAGGGATCGAGAACGATGACGCGCTCATCGGCGAGACCGTCGGGAATGTGAAGCTCGGTGCGAAGGACGGTATCGACACGCTCTACTTGGTAATCGACAATCTCTGAAGGCGTATACCAGACGCCGAGGTCTTTGCGCAATTCGGGGTCGAACGCCTGAAGGAACGGTTCATAAAAATACTGAACGGCATGACCTTCGTCGAAGGCGGCGAAGAAATCTTTCTCGACCACGCGGTTTAAGGCTGATGCGGCCCAGTCCAACACTTCCTTGATGCCCAGTGGACCGAGGCGCGCCGGTGTGGCGATCTGTTCGAAGAGGGCGCGGATCATCGGCACGCGCAGATACCACACGGCCCTTTGCCAGTCGAAGCGATCATCATCCCCGTGGTAGGCGGAGGATGTTTCTCGCAATGCATACTTGAGCGATTTGTCTTTTGACTGGGAAGCGGTTCTACGTTTACGCGCCCAGAGCACCCAAGCGGAGAAGATGCCATAGAACAACGTCTGGATGAGTGTGGAGCGGAAGAAGTGTTCGCCCTTTTCGCCTTCGAACGTGAGACCGAGTGCATTCTCCAACGCTTCGCGCAGACCCGAGAGCGCAGGCAAATCGGCTTGGCTGATTCGAACTCTCGCATCGCGGGCGTAAGAGGCGAGGATGGCGGCGACGTCTTGCGGCGAGACGAGCGGCGCGTTGTGCATCAGGGCGCGACTGAGGTATTCGCAAAAGCGTTCGGAAAGCGCTTCGGGACAGGTTCGCGGATGAGCAGCCAGTCTCCAAAACGCTTCCTCGGTTTCGGCAAGCATGAAACCCTCCAGTTCCACCGGGTCACCGGACGGCGTCCGCCCGATGAGCGAGAAGGCGCGATAGTTCGTGACCAACACAAGGCCGTAATGTTCCCAATAGCGTCCAACCTGGTCGCTTTCAACAATTCGAGCCAGATCATCCGACGGCGATTTGACTTCGATGACGCCACGGGAAGGTGGAAGAATCGAGAGAGGATTTTTATCGGGGTTCTGTTTGGCGACTTTGGTTTTGAACTGATCGGCGGTAAATAAACCTCCATCCGGCATACCTGCGCCCTTGTTCTGGAGCTGGATAACACAGCACACCTTGGGCGAGAGCGTTTCACCAATGGTATTCAGGAGTTTCGAAAGCGGCGGATAATAGGAGGTTTCGCCGGTTCCCGAGTAGGTTGCACGGATGCTTCCGATTTCTGCCAAATATGTTTCAACGGCTTGTTTGAGTTTAACCGACATGTTCGTTCCCCAAAATACTTGCTCAGTTTACAAGAATTTCTGACTCCAGAATCAGTAACTCCTCCATCGCCGGATATGCTAGCATCCTCGCCAATAAAACGCCAGTTTAAAGGCTGTTAAATCGAGAGCAGGTGCAATCGCGCCTCTTCAAGCTCCACGAGCGGATCACCTTCGGGAGTGAACTCCATGCCCCAAAATCCTTTGTAGCCTGCCTTGACAACAGCTGACACGATTTTGGAATAATCAAGACCTCCACCGAACTGTGGTTTGGTACGCCGTGGTGTATCGGCTACATGTAAATGCCCGATCACCGGCAAGTTGGCAACGATGTCGTGGCGGCTGTCCTCCCCCATTCGCTCCATGTGGTAAATATCGTAAACGAGCTTCAAAGAGGGCGATCCAACTTGCCTCACCAGCTCAAACCCATACTCGCTGCGATCCGCTTGGTAGTCCGTGTGATCGTACGAATTAAGCATCTCGAAGACAAGCGTGACATGATGCTGGATCGCATCTGGCAAGACAGATTCAAGACCAATCCGACAATTTGCAATGCCTTCCGCGTCTGACTGTCCGTTACGATTACCGCTAAAGACAAAGACCTGCGGGATGTGGTTCGCACCTGCCAGAGCAATAACGTCACGCAACTGCGGAAGTAGCTCCGAATGGTGCTCGCGACGGTTCAGCCCGCGAGTCATACCCGGACTTGATAAGTTGATGATCGTGAGACCGGCAGATCGAGCCTCCTCCCAGTGGATCGGGGCCACCATTTCGATCCCCTCGTATCCAATCTGCTTGAGACGATCGTAGAAGGAATTCGGATCCTTAGCTCGAGGCTGGAAAGCCCAATCGGCAGCGCTAAAATGCATTTCGCTCATCAAAAACCTTTTTCTTTTACGTATGCTTATGCTCAGGGTCTATCGGGAGTGTCAGGGTGAAGACTGTGCCACGGCCCATCTCACTCTCGAAAATAATGGAGCCATCATACGAATCTACAATCGCTTTGACGAGACTGAGTCCAAGACCATTGCCCGGCACATTGCGGCTGGAGTCTGATCGATAGAAGCGCTCGAAGACGCGCTGAGAATCTATTTCGGGAATGCCACATCCCGTATCTGCGATGGTCAGCAATACGCGACCCGAGTCGCTTCGCATACTCACGGATACAACACCGTTCGCGGGTGTAAATTTAATCGCGTTGTCGAGGAGATTTCCAATGAGCCGTTGGAGCTGCACTTTGTTACCGACCATCATCAGCGGCACCTCGGGGATGTCGAACCGCAAGGTAACGCCCTTATCATCGGCCACGGTCGCCAGCAGGTCAACGGTATCGCGAGCGATGGCAGCGAAGTCCAGCTTATCCTTGTCAATCTTACTAATATTGAATTCGGTCTGGGTAATTTCGAGCATCGTGTTGATCAGGGTCAACATGTTCTCGCATTCCTCTGCCACATCGCTGGCCAGTTCATTATCCTTCGGGGAATTCAGCGACATTTCTGCCTGCCCCCGCATGCGAGTAATCGGCGTCCGCAGGTCATGCGCCATGCTATCGGAAATCGTTTTCAGCTCGATCAACAATTTTTCCGTATTGTTCGTCATGTCATTGAACGCATCCACAAGGTCACTGATCTCGGTGCCTTCCGTGCCATGTGAAACACGTTCGGCGTAATTCCCGTTCTCGATCTTTCGTGCGGCGTGGGTCACGCGCCTGACGCCCCGAACAAACCGATCTGCAATAATCCTACCCGAGTAAAAGCTCACGACGAGGGACAAGACCAACGTCAACAGAATCGAATACAGAAGATTGACAATGTACTTGTTAAACTGTTTCATGTGCTTACCGATGACAAGGATGTTGCCGTCGAAGAGGCGGTGGTAGTTTACATAGATACCCCCATCTTCATGCGCCAGCTTCATTGTCGCCGTACCGGAATCCGCCGGGATTCGAAACTGCGTGAAGAGGTCCACGCTCACCTCGTTGAACCCGGATTTCGCAAGACATCTGCCATCCGGAGACAAGAGAAGAAAATAAACCTGATTGACGTCTTCGCCGTATGACTCTCCGTTGAATTCCTCGTTCAAGAGCGCAATTCGGTCTGGAACATCATACGTCTGCCGTGAAACCCCTGACGGATTTTCTTGCGAAACTGAGAAACCGCACACAACGCCTTCGGAAGAACCGAGAATCGCGACGTCTCCAGAGTCGTCAACATAAGCCATCTCAGGAATGAAGGCGGGTGCCGCCGCCCGGATAGCACACATAGTTTCGTTATTTATGCGATCCAGTGAAATCAGTTCTCGCCGGGTCGAGAACTCCGCGCCTGTCATGTATTCGCACGTGAATTCGCGGGAGAAAACCAATGCCTTTTTCCTAGCGTCGCTGTAAACCGAATGTTGCTGACAGAAGTAGATGACCGTCATGCAGATGAGTTGCGTAATCATGAACATCCCCACGTAGAAAACCGTAAGGCGTGATTTCAGAGAACCGAGTTGCGGCACGTTATTCGATGACATAGCCAAAGCCCCTCACCGTTCGTATGAGTTTGCGCTCGTAGGCCTTGTCGATCTTCTCGCGTAGG
Organism: Kiritimatiellia bacterium; assembly: GCA_038325415.1. Lineage (GTDB taxonomy): Bacteria > Verrucomicrobiota > Kiritimatiellia > RFP12 > UBA3636 > JBBQIY01. The sequence goes on along the minus strand of JBBQIY010000127.1, from coordinate 274 downwards.
CGACAGACACGCGATTCAACAATATTGGTCTGCGTGTCGAAATCATACTCCCACACATGTTCCATAATCGTCGTTCTCGAGACGACGCGCCCTTTGTTCCGCATTAAGTATTCGAGCAACTGGTATTCAAGGGGCTGAAGGTCAATGCGTACACCTCCTCGGTAGACACGTCGGGAGGAAATATCCAGCGTCAAATCCTCGACGGTCAAGGTCATTGTTTCCATCGACGATGCAGACCGGCGTAACAAGGCCTGAACTCGGGCGAGTAGTTCCG
>JBBQIY010000126.1:0-6199 GCA_038325415.1 Kiritimatiellia bacterium | reverse complement strand
AGAAACCTTTCGCTTGAGACGGATATGAAAGAATCCCATGCCGCTGACGAAACTCTCGCAGGTCTCGTCGGAGCTGAAGGTGTTTGTAGCACGGTTGGCGGTGTGCTTGGGATTTTGCTTGCAGTACTCGCACTTCTTGTCGGCTGTGTTATGGTCGTCCTCGTTGTGAAAATATTTCCCAATAGTTTTGTCGGCAGAAACCTTTCGCTTGAGACGGATATGAAAGAATCCCATGCCGCTGACGAAACTCTCGCAGGTCTCGTCGGAGCTGAAGGTGTTTGTAGCACGGTGCTACGTCCTTCCGGTTTTGTTGATTTGAAGGGCAGACGTGTTGACGTTGTGACACGCGGCGAGAATGTGGAACAAGGCGCACGTGTGCGCGTGGTGGAAGTTGAAGGTAGCCGAGTGGTTGTCGAAAAGATTTCTTAAGTTGAAGTATCAAATAAAATCGGGGGTATGATATGTTTCCAAAAGTAGTGATTGTGGTTCTTGGTCTTGTGGTGTTCATCGTTCTCGGCATGATCTTTCAGGTCATTGGGATCTGGCTACGCGCTGCAGTGTCTGATTCGAAGGTGTCACTCTGGTCGCTGGTGGGCATGAAGATCAGGCGTGTCAATCCGGCCTTGATCGTCGATGCACGCATTCGACTCGTCAAAGCGGGCCTTTCCATCAGTACCGATTTGCTCGAAAGCCATTTTCTCTCGGGCGGTGATGTGATTAACGTCGTCAACGCACTCATTGCGGCTGACAAGGCAGGCATCCGCCTCGGCTTCAAACAGGCGACAGCCATTGACTTGGCCGGCCGAGATGTACTCGAGGCTGTCCGGACGTCTGTGAATCCGAAAGTCATTGACTGTCCTGCCGCGAAAACGGGCTCGAACGGCATCGGCATGCTCGACGCCGTTGCCAAGGACGGCATCCGTCTTCTCGTCAAGGCTCGTGTTACCGTCCGTGCCAACCTCGACCGCCTCGTCGGCGGTGCGAACGAAGAGACCATCATCGCACGTGTGGGACAAGGCATCGTGTCGTCAATCGGTTCATGCGCCACATACAAGCATGTTCTGGAGAATCCGGATCAGATTTCAGCCAAAGTGCTGGCGAGCGGCTTGGATTCGCAGACAGGATTCGAGATCGTTTCTATCGATATTGCTGATATTTCTGTTGCCGGTGTGAATGATGTGGCGAACGTCGGTGCTCAGTTGGAGACCGAACGTGCCAATGCCGACAAGCAGCTCCGCCAGGCCGAGGCCGAAGGCCGTCGCGCCATGGCTGTTGCTCTCGAGCAGGAAATGAAGGCCCGAGTTCAGGAAATGCAGGCGAAGGTTGTGGAAGCCAAAGCTGAAGTTCCCAAGGCCATGGCTCAGGCGTTGCGCGAAGGCAAACTCGGCGTCATGGACTATTATCGTCTTCAAAACATCGAATCGGATACGGACATGCGCCGGTCTATTGCCGGACCTTCATCTGGTGATGGATCGAAATAATGCAAGGTTTTCTTCTTTTCTTTGTGGTCATCATCGTCATGGTGGTCAAGATTTCTAAAGAATTCTCGAAGGTCAACAAGAGCCGTCCGAGCACGGGCATGCCACCCGTGCCGTCGGGAGGGCAAGGGGGCATGAGAGGGATCTCTGATTTTTTGGAGGAGCTGAAGCACCTGAATCAGTCTGCGGTGCAAAAGGTTGAAGAACAGCCTGCGTATAATGAACAAATAGAAATGCGCGAGAAAATCCGCAATGCCGCTCGGCAGAGCCGTGAGATGAAGACGAAGATTTTGGAAGAGCCGCCTCCCCTTGTGATGCGAAAGGCAAAGCCCAAACTTGTTGCCGTTCAGGAAGTGTACGATGCCTATTCCGTTGTGAATACAGCGGCACAAGATGAAAAAGAGGCTGAACAGACAAGAAGCGGCCTCGAGCATCCTGTGTTTGCAGGCAGTCTCTACGATCCCATGGCGATGGCCAAACGCGCCATTGTGCTCCGCGAGGTGATGGGACCCCCTGTGGGGTTGCGATAATATAAGCCTAAAAGTAAGCTTTTAGGGTTTTCTGACAGGTGCCATCAGAAACGATACTCTTCCTTTATTCACGAGAAATCGTCTTTCTTCGAAGTAGGCTTAATAACACTGTTCTACAAAAGGGAAATGAAAAAATTAACCATGTTTTTCCTGGCGACCTGTATCGCCCTTACGGCATTCGCCGCGACTAATGAATTGGAAGCGCTACGAAAAGACTTCCGAACTCGTTGCGCGACTCTTGTCACCGAGTCGTTTCGGTCAGGGTCTGGCGATGCCTTGGTGACGAAGATCCAGATGATCGCCCGTGAGGTTTTTTCGGATCATCCGGACGCACTCCGGACGACGAATGAAAAATGGTTCTGCGGTTTGCCTTTCGCGACGCAACAAGAAGTTGAATTTTTCAAGAGCGAATGGGCACTGCCGACCAATGCCCTTGGGAAGACCCATGGGGTCCTGTCCCATGTACCACTGCCAGCGGAAGCCGCCAGATACTACCTGCAGGGAATCAACCCCGCTGAAGTGATTTACCCGATACTGGAAATTGCTCGATATATGACCGGCGTTCCGCCGGAAGTCATGATTGTCCAGGTTTACGTACCCCCAGAGGTGAAGATCATCCTTACGGCAGACGATTCTCAGAAGATCCTCATCAGAACGCTGTGGTGCGAAGTGCATGCGACACTTGAGATGACCCAAGCCGGAGTTTTCGTTCCGACGGCTATTGATGGAAGAAAAATTGTGCAGACCCAGCCGTCTGAGGGTACGCGCTGACGCGCGCTCCTCAACGGCCTCGGTCATGCATTTAGGGAGGTAATATGTTCTGGTGGATTGTTTTGATCATCGTGGGTGTTCTTCTGCTCTTGCATTGGGGTATCCGCAATGCAGTCTGGGGGACGGCGACGACGAGTTCATCGAATCCCGTTGCTGTCGCCTGTAGCGCATTCGACTTGGCGAATGAGGCATACGATGTTGCCCTGTCGGCAATCACTCCTTACAGCTTCCGAGCGAAGCATCGGCATGCGATCTTAATCGCGGAGCATGCGCTGACGAAAGAGCCGGCTACCGAACATGCCATCACTGCATACGACCAAGCCGTCGCCGCGTGCAGCGACCCAGGCGACTGTGCCCCTTACACTGTGGCATCCTTGGACGCCCACACAGCTGCGATTGATTACCTTACCATCGCTCTTGACATCGTCACCGACGCCTTCACCGTCTTCAACACCGGGCTGTCAGATGCTGGCGTAGACATCAAGAGCGCGAGAAAGCTCTATGTTGCAGCAGCTGCCGTTTACAAATCAGATTGTGACCTCTTCACCTTGGCAGCCGAGGCATACTCCAAGGCAGCCGATTGTGCGATGATAGATGCCTGTGCTGGCAAGGTCCAAGACGTCCGAAACCAATTCCAGCTCATGCTTCTTGAGACCGGTGCCAGCAATGCGGCTGTCGCCGATGCCAGCGATGCCAGGGCCAAGGCTGCCACTTTCAAAACTAAAGCTACCGAGGAAGCCAACCGGATCGAACTGCTGAAGCACCAAGCGAGTATGGCCAAAGAGAAGACGGAACAACTCCTTGGAAAGGCTTACGCTTTTTTGGGTTTAGCCAAAAGGGCCACGACAACTGATGTCGACCATCATAGTAGACAAGAATAATGAGTATTGCCAAAGTCTCTGAGGCGACTCCGAAAACCGCGCCGAAGACAGCGCAGTTCCTTTAAGCGCCTCAATGCCGACGGCCTAGAACCGAGGAGATAGCGATGGGCAGATTTACTGGAGATATAGCGGGCATGCCCGGCTACTTCCGCAAGAACGGGGAGGACGAGTTCCCTTGGAGCCATTCGGGCAAAGGTGTGTGGTTCGCGTTGTTTGTCGTGGAGGCTGGAGCAATCGAGAGGTACGGTTTCACCGCCTCCAAAGCGAACAAGGCGAGCCTTGTCAGAATCCTGAAGGCTCTCGATCCGACAGATGACGCAGTCCTTCTTGGTGTTTGGACTGGTCAATACAACACTGACCTCTTCGTGCTTGATCGGCGGATCGCGATAGATCGACTAAATGCCTCTGGGATCTGAAGCCACGGGGGGATTCGGGGACGGAGACAGGCCAACATCACCCTTCGTTTCGGTAAGACACGACCGGACAACGTCTGATCGGTCGAACAGATGGTGAAAGACAAGAAGCAGAAGCAAGCCGATTAAAAAGCCCATAAACAAGAAGAACCAGATTGCCATTTAAGCCTGTTTCTTGATTTTCTTCCGCGTAGGGTATTCGTTAACTCGCTAGCAGGTCGCCGAAACCCTCAACGGGAGCGTTCTGAAAACATAATACTTTAAATAAACACCTGAATATGAGAAGATTATTTGTAGCAATTAGGAAAGAGGCTTTCTATGGAAGTTATAACAATAAACATAAGCAATCCCAACTTGACAGATAAAGTCACTTGGTTTCTCAAGCGTTTGGAAGCCGATGGCCTTGAGATTATATCAAAAGAGGATCTTCAAGATCTCAAGGCTCTGAAAGCTACTCGTGTTGAGGAGTCCATTTCATTTTCAGATTACATGAATAATGAAAATCAAAATACGTAAAAGTGCAATTAAGGATTTAAAGAAACTTGATCCTGATGTCAGAAATAGGCTTCACGATAAGATTGAGTCTTTAGCCAAATTCCCTGAGATATCAAACATAAAGAGACTGACCAACTTTGAGCCTGCTTATCGTATGCGCGTAGGCAACTACAGGGTGCTTTTTGATGTAACCGATGACATTGTTGAAATTGGTCGAGTTCTCCATAGAAAAGATAGTTATCAATAAGTCATCTCCTGAAAACGCTCGACGGTTTCGTTGCTGAGAATGTGTTCCATGGCGCAAGCATCTGTTTCTGCATTTTGCTCCGAGACGCCGATCGAGACCAAAAAGTTTTTCAGTAGCGTGTGGCGTTTGAAGATCATCGCGGCACGACGTACGCCGTCCTCAGTCATTTTGATATGCTGATACGGCTCATATTCGATGAAACCTAGCTTGGAAAGTTCCTTGACCGCGTTATTGACCGACGGCATCTTGACGCCAAGCGTCTTCGCCACATCCACGACTCGGGCACTGCCGGTTTCCTGGATTTGGCGATGAATGGCTTCAAGATAATCTTCCAAGCTCTTCGTCATTTTGCTTCAGTTTCCCCTTGTATGTCGCTAATAGTACACGCAGTGGACGAGAAAGGCAAGGATTAGAAGCCAATAACGTGTAGGAAATCGGCGCAGAGTTCAGGCCAGCGACTGACGTCAACCGTGTCGGTCGCGAGGCCTATGCCATGGCAGCCGAATGGAAACACGTGCAGCGAATAGGGGATATTTTGCTTCCCGAGTTCAATGGCATAGTTGAGCGAGTTAGAGACGGGAACCGAGGCGTCCTCGCCGGTGTGCCAGATGAAAGAGGGCGGAGTGTGACAGTTGACTTGACGTTCGCCGGAAAGCGAGAGCAGGGTCTTGTAGTTGGGATCGGGGCTATCGAGGAGCGTCTTAAAGGAGCCGTTGTGCGGCTCGTGGACGCCGCTGATGACCGGATAACAGAGGACGGTGGCGTCCGGCCGTGCCGACACGGCATCGGCGGCATCGCCAGCATTCGCATCAACCTGGTCGTAAAGGAAGGCTGAACTTGAAGCCAAGTGTCCGCCTGCGGAGAAACCGAGTAGCGCAATGCGGTCAGGCATGATTTTGAATTCAGTTGCACGGGATCGGACGATTTTGATGGCGCGCAGGGCATCCATTTGCGGTTCAGGGAATCTGGCTTGAGGACTGACTCGGTATTCCAGGACGAAGGCATGGAAGCCGAGGCTATTGAATTTTTCCGCGATCGGTGTACCTTCATGAGGGGCACGGTTGCAGTAACCCCCTCCAGGGCAAACGATGATGCACGGACGCGTTGCGTCCCCATCGAGCAGGTAAGGGGTGAGATAGGGCTGGAATTCGCCTTTAACAGGCGTTGGCCAAAGAGGGATGTTCATAATTGTTGCGTATGTCCGAGTGGTGAATTTCGATGGTGCGGATTCTAGCATTCAGGTGCTTCTCCCGCAAGCGGAGAGAGAGTTGTGAGTTGCGAGTGGGTGGGATTCAATTTAGTTGAATCCCACCCAGAACCCAGAAGTCAGGAGTCAGAATACAGCATTGATTCTCAACATGTTACGCACAGTTTCGCCATTCTT
>JBBQIY010000125.1:0-6200 GCA_038325415.1 Kiritimatiellia bacterium | reverse complement strand
ACCTGACCTCGCGATGCGTTTTGTTCTTGCAAACCCAAATGTTGATGTTGCCCTTTCTTGTATGAGCACCCTGCAGCAGGTTGTCGAAAATATTGAATCTTGTTCGTATCCGCACCCGATAAGTCCAGAGAATTATGAGCAGATCAATCAACAACTGATTAAGCTGAAGAAAATGTCAGACCTGTATTGTACGGGTTGTGGATATTGCACGCCCTGCCCGGAAGGAATTCCTATTCCACTGATTTTTGAGCAGTATAATAAAGCTCGCGTCTTTGATTTGTGGGAACGCAGTAAAAAAGGTTATGCAAATATCTGAAAGAATCCTGATAAACCGGAAAAGAAGGCCGATGCCTGTACGCTCTGCGGTGCTTGTGAAAAGAAATGTCCACAAAACATTCCAATTCGTGAGCAGCTTAAAGAGGCGCATAAGATGCTAAATAATTGATCCTCGATAGTTCCACGCCGTATCGATCATGACGGCATAGTTCTCCAGAAACTGCTCGGAGACATTTGCATCGTAGGGACCCGCAGAGGGGGAGAGGATGAAACGTCTGTCGCCGACTTCGTCCAGAAGGTCGATGACGGCCTTTTTCATTTCCGCAGGGGAGAAATGCCGGAAATCGTCGTACTGGATGTTCCCGATCAGGGTGATGTTCTTCCCGACGGCATCGAATGCTTCGGACATGGTGCAGTTGCCCACCGGAGGCGCTTCAATTGTGTGGATTGCATCGGCACCCATGGTTACGAAATCCGGGAGCAGGTGTTTGATGAAACCGTGGAAGTGTTGAATCACAAAGGCACCGGAGTCGTGGATCTGTTGGTTTAGATCTTTCGCGTAGGGGACAATCCATTTCCGGAAGGTGTCCAGGCTGACCATAGGAGGTGCGGCGAGTTCGCTCCCGACCGTGAAATAGACATCGGCCAGTTCCCGTTCCAAAGTATACTGGTAGACGAGTTTCTTCTGCTCCATTAGCTTGTCAAGAAAGCCGATGATTTTATTGCTGGTCTCTTCGTAGAAGGAAGCGATGGATAATTCCTCGAGATTTGAGGCGTGGTAAAGCGTGTTGATGGGTTCGCCAAGATCGAGCATCATGGAGCCGAGTTCAATCGGAAATTCGGCTTTTTCAGGAAGATAATTTCCCAACTGCTTGTCCAGCGCCGCATAGAGGGTCTTCTTGTCGAGCTCAACAGGCATTTCGCAGATGAGTTCAATGTCTTCAAGGCTGTCGAGCATCTTCTTCGCGACGTTCACGCCTTTTCGCACGCCATTTTCGCTGTAGAGTGTCTTGCCTTGCCAGGTCCAGGTATGCCGGTCGATCTGTTCGTCGGCATTCCGCGTCGAAGAGGCCTCATGCACCACGTCACCGCTCCACCAGGCAGTACCTAAGCCCCGGCGGTTGAGGGTGATGGCGTATTGCTCCGCCAGGGCGACGATTCTTTTGAACCCCGGGTGTTTACGCACATCGATGTAATAGCTTGTTGGATGCCAGGGGAAGAGCAACCAGACAGGAACGTGGTCGGTTGGTTCTCCACGCAAAACAGCGAAAAGTCTTTCGCGAGCAGTCATAGAAAGAAATTATGAATTATGAATGAAAAATTGGAATACTGGATTTAGTTATAATTAAAATTGCTGAGGGCGTAGGGAGTGGTATTCAGGCGTCTTTCAGGCCGAACATTTTCTTCTTGAGTTCAAGATAGAAGAGATAGTCGTTTTCGGGGACGTTGGGCGGACAGCGGTGGTCGCAGAATGGAATGTAGCCGCCTTTTTCCACATAGGGCACGAGGGTGTCGAGGTATTTGCGAATGGCTTCCCGACCGGAGCCAAGCTGGATTTTATCGACACCGCCCATGATGCGAAGCTGGCCTTGATACTGATCGAGGAGTTCCCCGGGGTGGGAGCATCCCATGACCTCAAAGGGGAAGAGGCAGTTGATACCGCCTTCAAGCAGGTACGGGAGGATGGGGCGGACATCGCCGTCGCAGTCTGTGTACCAGATGTCGATGCCGTGCTGATCGAGTTTTCGACGGATGCGCTTGTAGCGCGGCATGACGATATCGCGGAAGAAATCGACGGATACAAGTGGGCCGCTCTTAAAACAGATATCTTCCCAGCCCGATGCAAAATCGAACTGAAAATGCGGAAGGAGTTGATCCAAAGAATGCTCCACAAGCTGGCAGCAGGTCTCCACCATATCTTCAATCATTTCAGGATAGTCGAAGCCCGCATACGTGAGGCCTTCGAAGGTGAGCATGTCACGGATTTTTCCGATCATTGAACCGCAGTCCACGCCGAGAGGATAGTCACGGTCTGGCAGATGTTTTTTCTTCAGCGAGTCGACGTCAAGGATGCGCGTCGGGTCATCCAACCTAAAACGTTCCTCTTTGACGCGCTTCCAGTCGTCAGGCGTTTCGATGCTTGACCGCAGAAAATGCGGGATAGATGCATGTCCTGTGGCTTGGACTTCGCAGATCACGCCATCATCATTGAAAACGAGATTGGTGTCGCCGCGCCGTTCGATGATTTCGGGTTTAAATGACGGCGACATCCAGTTCCTGCCTCCGATGCAGTCGATGCGGTCAAAATTAAAGAAGATATCCGCCTCTGAATTTCCGGTGATGCCATGGTCACGGAACAACTTCCAATCCGTGAAGTTTTCATCCCAGTAGCCAAACTCCATGTTGAAGGTGCGGTCGAAGCTTTCGTAATGCATCTGCCGACGGAAACGTTCGCGCCCTGTCATTTTACCGGGCCATTTTTCGAGAATTGGTATTATTTCGCTCATGGGGACTCCTGGGGGGAAATTATGAATTATGAATGATGAGTGATGAATTAGTCTGCCGTGCGGCACAGCCGGGAAAAATGATGAGGTGACTTTTTGAATAGGTCTGTCTGGGATAATAAAATATGGAAATCAGGAAGTCAGGAAGTGGGTGGGAGGGGGAATGATGAATTCTGTCTTCTGTCTTCTGACTCCTGTCTTCTTTGCGAGACAACAAAGTTGACTCGCGCTTTAGTAGTTTAGCACCATTTCCATGACGATCTTTTCCCATTCGAAAATGTTCTGTGGGCGGTTGTGGCAGGTGCTGATATCCTTCAGCGTGATGTCACAAGAGCAGCCGTTGCGGTGGCAGGCATCGAGGATACGCTTGACCTCCTTGCGCAGGTCGTTCTTGTCGAGGGCAGGAACGGCGACGGCGGCGGGATTGGTTTTCACGGAAAGCACGAAGCGTTTGCCGACAGCCTCGGATTCAATGTCGACATCGGCCCACGGGGTGCAACCGATTTTGCGCAGGTTGGGGATTTTCGACACGATATCGACTTTGTTGTGAAGCGGCTCGCAGCACCCGTAGTAGGAGAGACCGCACGTGCCAATGGTCTTCACCATGTAGTCGATATCGAATTCCTCGTGCATGGCTTTGCTGACAGAGCCGAAGATCTGTGCCATGCCGCGGCCCCAGATGTTCTTTCGCGTGACCTTGTCGCCCGTTTCGCCGGGAAGGTCGCTGACGAGTGCTGGGGTGCAATGCAGCGTGTCGGGATCGGTGTCGAGAAGCCCCAGCTCCTCCTGTTGCTCCAGTTCGTGCATTTTGATATCCGTGATTTTCCGGACAACGGCGTGCATGAATTCAGGGCGGTCGACGAGGTCCATGAAGATGTTTTCAACGCCGTGGTAGCGTGGAATATCGTCCCAGGTGGCGAAATAGATGTAGCCGGTCCCCACCTTCTTTACGGGCAGGATATCGCCGATGGCATCGCCGACTTTGTTCCAATTTGAATCGGTCTGCACTGCATCGTAGGTAAGCGTGGGGAGAAAAAGTTTGTCGAGATCGGCTTCGTCCTTGAGCTGATCGACGTAGGCGTGGGAGGCGATATCAGTTTTTTCTCCAGACTTCAGGATGTCTTCCTGAGTCTGGATTCCGCAACCCGTCGAGTGTACGATCTTCTGAACGCCGACATAGGGGCGCAAGATCATGTCGGCAGGGAAGTTTCGGAATTTGAAAAGAGTGCTTCGGAAAAACCATTCGACGTTACGCAGCACGGGGTCTTCGCAGCGGCAGTCGAGAGACCCATCGAAGTTCATCATGGGCCACGGAATTTCGTCGATGAGAACGACGGGTCGTATCATACGCAGGTCGTTGACCGCAGTATGAAGCTTTTTTCTTTCCTCGTTGCGCGGTGCACGAGCTGCTGCTGCGTATTCTCGTGCGAGAGTCCGCAGAACTTTAATATCGTTGTTCATGTTTTACTCCCGTCAGGTTGTTTTTTGGCTTTGACGATTTGATCCCAGTCACCAGTTTGCCGGACGGTTTCGCCGGGGTTAACGGTAAGAAACTCGGCATCGGGGTGTTCACCGGCGAGCAGCATACGAACGAGCCGCAAATCGCCTGCCAGTTCTCGGAATTCACGTCCTTCTTCTTCAGCCTTTTCACGACACGTTTCCTTCGCCGTAGCCGAGTCGATTTCGGGTGTCGCGATAAAATAAATGGGTTGGAGTTGGCCGTCTAGTTTGGGGTGCATCATGTCGTAGATGTACTGGGCATCCTCCTCACCGTATTGTTCGACGAGCGCGTCCCAGCCGTCTCCGAGAATCAGGTTGCCGCCATCGAAAAAGTAGTCTCCGTTTTCAACGATGCCCACGGAGCTGAACGGAGTGCTGGGCATTTCCCGGAACACCTCCTCGAAGCGTTTCCGGCTACCGAGAAGGATGCCGCCGCAATCATGACTGCGTGGGAGAACAATCGGTTTGTCACGTGCGATGAGGCCATCGGTGGCACGTCCGCAGAGTCCATAGCAGAGCAACACGGCATCGACATCGATGGCTGCATCGATTTTGCTTTGGAGCTTGGCACGTAGTTCATTCGGATGCGCGTGTTCTCCCAATTCGATATACTCGATATCGAGGTGATGCGGCGATTGTTTTGCCGCAACCTCGATTTCGTGTTGAAACATCTTGCAGGAAATCACCTTGAATTTCATGGAAGCAACAATCCGTCGATGTAGTTGTCTTCGAAGTCGGGGAGGGTATTGAGCTGGATCTCCACGGGAACGTCGATCAGTCTGACCAACTCGGCCATGCAGTCGGGATCGCATGCCAGTTTTGCAGCGCCGGCGAGACTCGTGTTGCCGACGATCTCATATTCGCGTTCGGGAAGCATGCAGATGGATACGGCGTTCTTGAGATCGAGGTACTGCGCAAAGCCGCCGGCGAGGTAAATTTTCCGGGCCGGCTTTCCGCAATGGTTTTCGAGTGTCTTGATCCCCGCCCACACGGCGGCTTTCGCCTTGAGAAGCTGTTCGATGTCGTACTCGTACATGGCGATGCCATCGGCGATGGGGAAGGATTGCGATTTCGGTTCGTAGCGGCCGACTTCGCTGATGCGTCCTTGTGCGTGTTGTACTGCAAGGAAGTCCACAAAACCCGAACCGCAAATCCCCGTCGGGAGAAGGTGTCCGATGGTGGAGAAATTACCGTCGGGGAAGAAATGATCAATGGCACCGTCTGAAGCGCGCAATCCGCAGGAAAGGCCAGCTCCTTCGAATGCGGGGCCTGCCGCGGCCGCCGTGCAAAAGAAACCAGCTTTGGTGGCATAGATAATTTCACAATTCGTCCCGATGTCGATGAGCATTTCTCCTGGTTGCAGATCGACGATCGCCATGCCGGCCGTAAGATCGCCGCCAACATAGCCACTAATGCAAGGCACGGTCAAGACCGTGACACCGCCGAAGAGGTCATTTCGTGCAGGGAAAACTCGCATCGGAGGGGTAAAGGGAATGGATCCGATGGATTCCGGGTTGATGTTGTGGAACAGGCAGCACATGACCGTATTGCCGGCGACGGCAATACGGTCCACGCCATCGAGACCGACTTCATCCAGAAGGCCTTCGATGCCTCTCAGGACCATCTGGTTGAGGGTGTCGAGCTTTCCCTGCGAGGCATGCTGGATGCGCGTGATGACATTGTCGCCAAGCTGGCTTTGGGGATTGTAGCAACTGGCCTTGCCGATGACGTGTCCATCCTTAATTTTGACGGCGACAAGCGTGGTCGTACCGATATCGATGGCGATGACGGTCTGTCGCGTCTGAGGAAGCTGGTCTGCTTCCCATTCGGCCAGAATTTGCCCGGAGCCTTGCGCGCGCGAAGCTTCGGGAATCTCAACCTCGCCTTGTTCGCTGACGAGGACCGTTCGGCAGGCCAGTG
>JBBQIY010000124.1:0-6205 GCA_038325415.1 Kiritimatiellia bacterium | reverse complement strand
GTCCATGAAGCCAGCATCATGATCATCGAAGGCGTCAAAACCTTGATTGCCACGCTCGCTGTTCAGGCTGAGAAATATCGCAAAACGCCGGTGATGGGTCGTACGCATGGCGTCCATGCCGAACCGACCACATTCGGTATGAAGTTCCTACTCTGGCACTCAGACATGCAACGCTGCCTGAAACGCCATGAGGCTGCAGCCGAAACGATGCGTGTAGGAAAACTCTCCGGTGCTGTCGGCAACTACGGCAACATTGACCCGTTCGTCGAGAAATACGTCTGCGAAAAACTCGGCATCGTCCCCTCCCCCATTTCCACCCAAGTGCTACAGCGCGATCGTCACGCCGAACTGCTCTGCGTTATTGCGATCACCGGCGCCTGCGTCGAGAAGATCGCTACCGAAATTCGACACTGCCAGCGAACTGAATTGCGCGAGGCAGAAGAGCCGTTCGGCAAAGGCCAGAAGGGCTCGTCGACCATGCCGCACAAACGCAACCCGGTCAAGAGTGAAAACCTCTGCGGCCTCGCACGCGTCCTACGTGGTTATGCAGTCACAGCCCTTGAAGACATCGCCCTCTGGCATGAACGCGACATTTCCCACTCGTCCGCAGAGCGCATTATCATTTCCGGCAGCACTGCCCTGCTCGACTATATGCTCGAACGCATCAACTTTATCGTAGAAGGTCTTCTCGTTTATCCCGAGAACATGCTTCGCTCGATGGAGATGAGTCATGGACTCGTCTATTCGCAGAGCATTATGCTTGCCCTCGTCACCGCCGGCATGTTGCGCGAAAGTGCCTACGATCTTGTCCAACGCCTGGCCATGCAATCCTGGGATGAAGACTCGGACTATAAAACCCTCCTTCTTGCCAACGAAGAGATCAGGCAACACCTCACGAAGGACGAAATCGACGACCTCTGTCGCCCCGAAAAAAGCTTCGAGCACATTGACGAAATCTTCGATCGCAATCTGAAGTAATGCCAAGCGATCAGAAATCGCGACGATAACCCATCCCCAGAGCGTTCAGACCGCCATGGTCAAATATACGTCCACCTGAGTGGTGAACGATATAAATCATCATTTGATCATCTGGATAGTGCGGCAAAGCAAAAGTTGTCTGGATCGGCCAGTTAAACTTCAGATGAGAACGGTCTTTGCTTAGGTGGCGTTCTCGATCGATCGCATAAATTTCACTCGAATAATTCAGCCCCAGCCCCATCGAGAAAGAAGTCCGGAGATACTCGTTCCACGGGAAATCCACCCAACGCACAGTGAAAGAACTGGCAAAAGCAAGGAAAGGGCTTTCCGAATTTTCATCCACTACTTCCAGCGTAAAGGGTAGCTCAAACTGAGGAGTTAGCGTGTAGTCGTCAAGGTTGAAGACCAACTGACCCAGCCGACGAGAGGCGGTGAAAGAATAAATTTCTCCACCCGAATCGCCCTGCGACCGAGTAATGCCTCTTCCCGTTCCCACGAAATTATTAATCCTGTTCGGCGTAATAAAAGCTGTACCAACTTCATACGCCCAGCTCCGTGGACCACCGTCTGCCTCTTCGTGTTTCTCGAGAGCGAGCGTGGCCGACTCTGAAAATGAAGCCGCTAATATCGACACGATTGGAAAGAAAAAAAATTTTTCATAGCGATCACATTGACGGCTCGTCTGGAGATGCGCTCAGCATATCCTCAGATAATACCTTTCCAATATTGGGTTCACACTCACTCTTTTTCGGCTCAGGCAGTTTCGCGGAGTCGATGTCACGAAGTAGAAAGTAGTTGAGTACAGTCCGAATAGCAATGATGGCCGCGAGCTTGAAAAATCAACCCTATTTATCTCATTAGCGATTCTCGGTTATGTATCTTCTGCCCAGCCAATCTCTCCATTCGCTAAATTCAGGCGATCCTTGAATTGCTGAGATAAATGTTTCAAACGTACATCCAATTAAGAATCGTTTTGCATCATCTTTGAGCTGGGAGATGTATTCTAGAATAACGTTATGAAAGTGATGATTGCCATCCGGAAATAGAGTGATTGAGTAAAAGTGGTCGATATCTCCAATCTCGATCATTTTCAAACCAAGAAGATGATTACGCCATACTTGACGAAATGGATCTGTCCCCAATAACTCATCCTCTGGATTCTTGAAACAACCGGATTCTTTGGCTGTTTTCCAATAGGAGGATTGATGGTCTAACACCTTGGATTCTTCACTGCTACCCTTTTTGAGTTTGTATTCATGTTCGGTGTATTTAACCTCAATTCCTATTCCGCATTTTTGTCCATTGATTGTGGTCGCCTCAATATAGGTGTCAAATGAAGTCGCATCGTTTAGATATAATTCCTTTGGATTTGGGGCATACTCAAGCTTGATGGAATCAATGCTGACGCATTTGATATGAAAAGCCTGTTCGATTATTCGGATTGCTGCCGTTCGGTCAGTATCGAGTGGGGCGAGTAAGTTGAACGGGATATGTTCACTTCGCAGCATGTCGGCATCACGATCACGAGAATATGTCGAATAACGATGACGCAGAGACTCTCTGGAATTTAATTTGTCGTAATAATTTAACAACGCTTTAGCATCAGAATCCGTCAATCGGTTCCCATAATCTTGAAACTCAACTTGCAAGACCTCTGCACGATATTGGGACTGAAAGAGTCTCGCGTGAGCTTTGAACGCATCATCTGGCTTATACTGTGTACCCGTGTTCATATTCTTTTCTCTAACGCTCCGAATAGGGTGCGGCCGGTGATTGGCCCCCAGTCGTCTTTTGTTTGAATTTCCGCCTTTGCACCAGATTTGCCGCCCATAACTGCTTTGACACTCCGATGACAACCGGGGCAGCCGGCGCAAAAAGGCTGATGACAACGCCGACGGTGGCAATGACAGCCTGCGTTCCTGTGAACTTGTCGGGTGGGAACCGATGAGTCATCAGGCTCCACATCGGCATCTGGCAAATCGCGAAGGCGAGCGCCGTAGCACCGATTCCAAATGTGACGCGTGTTTTGGGTTCATTTGCGAGACGTGCAAAAAGCGGCCAGGTGCCAGCCCAGAACATGAATGACGCCCAGATCACGAGAAACGCCCAAAAGACCAAGTAGCCGAACATTTGGTCTCGGTTCATGCGATCGCCGAGAGCGGAGAAGACGATGCCAGCCCCGATCATGATCGCCATCAGGAGTCGAAATACGAGTTTCTTTCGATCATTCTTTCTTTCGATCATTCTTTCTTTCTTTCTTTCTTTCTTTCTTTGTGGCCAACAGTGTTATTAAGCCTACCTCGCGTAAAGACTACCACACGCGAATGGAGAGAGTTTATTACTTCTATCGGTACCTGTCAAGGACTGGGGCGGCTCGTTTTTAGGCACCTGAGTTTTTAGGCTCAATCATCACGTTTCGAGGTCTCAATTGCCATCGAAGTAGGCTTTATGTAAAACGTGAAGTTCGATTTCATGCGGTGGCATTGATTAGCTAAACAATTAAAATTCTGGTGGCGAAGAGAGAAACGTAGATTAAGAGAATTATTCCGAGGCTGCTGCCTCGGCGTTACGACTTACTCGCGACAAAATTTTCTTCCAACCCAAATCTCGGGATTGCCGCTCAAACTCAAAAACAAGTTCACGTCTATGCCACAAGTTGCTATGATAAACATCTTTCACATTTCCCTGCGACTTCGGTGGACTCGTCCACCATCGCATCATCCCACCTGCTGTTTTGTAACCACCTCGGCGCCGCATCAATCAAGCCACCAATTTTGATCTGCCCGATCAGACGGATCAGGCAGATCTAAAATGCCCCCACTATTACCGTGACACCTAAAAAAACATTTTCCATCAAAACCTACGGTTGCCAGATGAACGTCCGCGACTCAGAGGTCTTATCCAATCGTCTCGTTGCTCATGGGTATGTACCCGCAACCGATGAATCAACCGCGGACATCATCATCGTGAACAGTTGTAGCGTTCGCGGCAAGGCCGAAGACAAGGCCATCGGCAAAATCGGTTTGCTCTGCGTTAAAGGAAAACGAGACCGACCCGGCCTCATCGTGGGGCTCATGGGATGCGTGGCTCAACGCTTGGGAGAATCTGTCTTTACCCGCGTCCCCACCCTGTCATTCTCGATCGGCACACGCGCTGAAGTCAGAATACCCGAGATTCTTGCCCGTATCGATTCCGGCGAAACAGGCATCTGCGAAATTGGATGCTTCGACGATGCTGCCTCGCGGGAAAGTCTACACGAAACATTCGCTTCTTCTGAAAGTCTCGCAATTCTCAATAAGCCTGTGTCAGCCTTCGTCACCATCCTCTACGGCTGCAACCGCCGCTGCGCCTATTGCATCGTCCCCGATGTCCGTGGCGATGAACATAGCCGCCAGCCCGACGAGATTCTACACGAAGTTCGAGAATTAGCCGCAAACGGCGTCCGGGATATCACCCTACTCGGACAAAGCGTCATGAACTACGGGCGGCGTGACTTCACGTGGCCCGACGCCATTCCCTCCCCGATGGGCTTTACCGAGCCGCTGCCGCGCCTCTTCGAGTTTATCGCCCGATCCGTCCCAGATGTCCATCGCATCCGCTTCACATCCAGCCACCCTTCCGGCGTCACACAAGAACTCCTTCGCGCGCTTCGAGAGATTCCACAACTCTGCCCACACGTCCACATGGCCATGCAATCAGGCTCCGACCGTGTGCTCAAGGTGATGCGTCGCGGATACGACGCCGCTGGTTATCTCGAGGCTGTCGCGCACCTGAACACGGTGCCACAGCTTGCCATCACCACTGACATCATTGTCGGCTTCCCTGGCGAAACCGAAGCGGACTTTGAAGATACCCGTCGCGTGATGGATGAAGCTGGCTTCGATAACGCATTCATTTTTAAATACTCCCCTCGCCCTGGCACCCCTGCGTCCGAGATGCCGGACGATGTCTCAGACGACGAAAAGATGAGACGTAATCAGGTTCTTCTTGAGGATCAAGACCGCCGGAGTCTCGCAATCAACCAGCGCCTCATCGGCACCGAAACTGAAATCCTCGCCGAAGGTCCCAGCCTACGTAATTCCAGTCGCTGGTCAGGCCGAAATCCGCAAAATAAAATTGTCGTCTTCGAAACGCAACCCACCCTCGCCATCGGCGATATCGTCACGATTCATATCACAGACGCACACCCGCAAACGCTCTACGGCGAAGTTATCAGCTAAATGAATTCAAAAGAGATTATCGACTTGGAAATCCAGGATGGCATCATCTGTGGCGCGGCCTTAGTGAGCGGAGATGCACACGGCATTCATTATGCGGAGGCTTTCGGTAAAGCCGTCCTCGGCAGCACAGTCCCAATGCGGCTGAATACGATCATTGATGTGGCGAGTGTAACGAAGCCGTTGGCCACAACAACGGCACTTTGCATCTGTCGCGATCGCGGACTCATCGACTTTGATGCTGACTTTCGCCTATATCTGCCAGAGTTTTCGGCACATCTCGATACGCCGATCACGGTGCGTGACCTTGCCACGCACGTTTCGGGTTTCGGGCAAGAATTCGAAAAGCAAAGTCCGTATTTTTCGGAAGACGGCCACCAGCTCATGAAGAACATCGTCACGATGTCGCCTCTCTATGGTCTCCACGAAAAGTTTGAGTACTCCTGTTGGAACTTTTTGTTGCTGGGGAGAATTGTGGAAAAGATAACCGGAAATGGATTGAGTCAGTTCTGTCAGAGCGAAATCTTCCAGCCCCTCTCCATGCACGATTCCTCAATGGGAATTCCCATAACGAACAACTCACAGCGCTTAGCCCAAACCATACAAACGGACAGACCTGGAATGATCTCGGACGGCGATGCACGTCGCGTCTTTGAGGCAGGATTAAGCGCCGGCAATGCTGGTGTCTTCTCGACGGGAACGGATCTGGCAATTTTCTTGCAGATGATTCTGAATCATGGCAAAGGAATTTTTAGTGAATCCTCGTTCCGCGAAATCGCGACTTGCCAAGAACCCGGACGATACTCCGCCGACCGAACTTTTGGATGGGTAACAAAAGACGAAAACAAACCAGCAGCCGCCTCTGACCACGCAATTTATCATTCCGGTTGGAGCGGACAGACCTTCTTAGCCGACTTAGAAAAGAACCGCTTTGCGATCGTTCTGACCGTTCGTACGGGAGATTATGTGCGCGCGAAAAAAGATCGGGCATCACTGATATCGAACTTACT
>JBBQIY010000123.1:0-6263 GCA_038325415.1 Kiritimatiellia bacterium | reverse complement strand
GCCGCCATCGCCATCAAAGTTTTGATGCGTGATAACCAAGTTGTCAACACGGGCATCACCGTCATCAAGGAGCCTGCCGAGCACACACTCGATATTCGCTATACGAAGCTTGAGGGGAACGACCAAAATGTCTTCCGGTACGAGTTGAACCTCACGAGCGATGGTTCACTTACCGTTTCTATCGATGACCTCATTGAAGGTCGGCACGTGAACAAAGCTTCCGAGAAACCAGTCGATAACGAACTGAGGCGCGAAATCATTCGTAAGTTCGAACGCGCTGGATTCTACACGATGGATGACCTCTACGAAGGCATACCCCGTGCGAACACATGGAACACCTATAAACTGACAGCCACTCTTGACGGAGTCGCGAAGACGGTCTATGTGCGCAACCGGATTGAACCTGCAGATTTCAAGGCGTTACGCGAAGAGATCGAGACTTTTGGCCGTACTGAGCTTGGCCTCTGGGCTATCGAGTTCTCTCGCGAAAAGCTCCTGGAACTCGCCCGTGAGAGCCAACTAGTGGCTCAAAAGCTTTACGACGAACGAGAGATTACGCGCGACAACTTGTTCAACGCAATCCGTAGCTTCAAATCATGCATCGCCTATCTTGAAACCCTCGAGCCGAAACCGGAATTCTATGACGATGCAGTGAATTCGCTTTCCGCCGCCCAAGTCGATCTCGAAACGATTTACAAAGAAAAGAACTGGCAGGCAGATCACGCAATCAATACGAAAAACTGGGACTCTGCGGCACAGATTCTCAGGGAACTCATGGAAATCATTCCCGACAGAACCGACGGCCGCAACCGCGACACCGAGAGAAGACTGCTCGATGTCGAATCAAGAATCCAGAAATCGAGGAAATAGAAAACATGAAGAAGAATTTTTTTAATTTAGCTTGGCAACTCACCGCGATTAGCGTTCTTTCTTGTTTCCAAAGCACAGCGCTTGCGGCGAAACCAGAGCCCATCATTCTCCAACAGGTGACGATTACTTCAGACCCCGTTGCGGCCTCCGTAACTTTCGACGGCATGCAGATGGGGACGACACCCTTCAGTACGTCACTGGCTCAGGGCCGACACTTGGTCATGGTGAGTCAAAAAGATTACGAGTCGTCCTACCGAACCCTTGAACTCGGCTCCATCGCAGCGGTAGAAAATTTCAAACTCCAGCCCGTGACAAGTGCGGTGTTGATTCTTTCTGACCCAGTAGGCGCGACGATCACACGAGATGGTGCCACCGCTGGTGTCACGCCCCTGCTCTTGCCCGAAGTTGCAGTAGGGAGGTATCGCATTGATATTGCTTTAACGGGCTACAAGTCGCAACAAGTTGAGCTAAACGTCGCGGGCAGTACACCGCAGCGCATCAACGCCAGTTTGGTGAGTTCGTCGGCATCGCTTGACGTTACCTCAGTACCAGAAGGAGCCTCGGTAACGGTCAACGGCGTGTATCGTGGCGTCACGCCCATCAAAGTAGACAAAATTCAAGAAGGCCAAAGTTTTCTTGAAGTGGTGGCAGAGGGCTACTCACCTTATAAGGAGCAGTTCCAGCTCGCCGCAGGCGAAACCTTCGCTGTACACACCCCCCTTCTCGCACTGCCCTCCAAGCTGTCCATCGTTTCTATTCCCGCAGGCGCCAGAATTTATGTGGATAATCAATTCAAGGGGGAGACGCCGTTCGACATCGAAAAGATGGTTGTCGGCTCCTACCGAGTTCGTGTTGAAAAGGATGGATTCGAACTGATGGCGCGAACCGTTGATGTGGCTAACAACCAAACCGTTACCGAAGAATTTAGGATGACTGCGAATGTCGGCGGTCTCCGAATTGTGACGTCGCCAGCCGATGTCTCCATTTTTATTGCGGGCAAGCTCGTCGGCACAACCCTTGCTGGGACGAATGCTACCGATCAAATTTCAAATCCGCTTGAGATTCCCGGACTCCCCATCGGTGAAAATGAAATCGTGTTCCAACGTCAAGGCTATGCAGAAGTCCGACGCAAGGTGACCGTTAACCGAGACGAAGTTTCGGTTGTGGAGACGACGAAGTTGCAACGTCTTTTCGTTCCTGACGTCGAGGTCAAGACAGGAATTGCCACCTATACTGGGGTCTACGTCAGCAAAAATGCTGATTTTTACCGAGTCGAAACATCTCCTGGTGTGATCCAATCCTTCCCAACAAAAGATATTACAAGAATTCGCCTCATCCGCACGGGCAATGTGGTAGAGGATAATGCGGAATAGGTTACATCGGGTTGTTGAAAGCAGCCCGCCGAGTACTGCGGCTTCGGAAACGACAAGGTGACTTTTTAACGTGCTGAAAACTTTGTCGTGAACTTTGTCGAAGACCGAACAAGAAGGAGAATTTAAATATGTTCAAGGACCTAAAAAAAGCCGTATTTGAAGCAAACCTAGCTTTGGTCGAACATGGTCTTGTCATCCTCACCTGGGGCAACGCCTCAGGAATCGATCGCGAGCGAGGCATCATTGCGATCAAACCCAGCGGACTTGCCTACGCCCAGATGACGGTGGATGACATCGTGCTTGTGGATTTAGAAGGGAAGCAAGTTGAAGGTGGAATGCGCCCCTCCTCCGATCTCCCGTCGCACCTCGAGATTTACAAAGCATGGCCAAATGTAGGTGGCATTGTCCATACCCATGCACCTTATGCCACCTCGTTTGCTCAGGCCGTGATGCCGATCCCCTGCTTGGGCACGACCCATGCAGACCACTTCTACGGCGACGTTCCCTGCACACGCTTTTTGACCACTGAAGAAGTTGAAACCGACTACGAACGCAATACCGGAAACGTCATTGTGGAGTGTTTCATAAAGCGTGATCCGATTGCAACCCCCGGTGTGTTGGTCGCCGGACATGCCCCTTTTACCTGGGGACCGAATCCACAGAAGGCTGTCGAAAATAGCATTGCTCTGGAACAAATCGCTCAGATGGCCATCCTAACTCGAACACTCTCACTCGCAAGAGAAGCCCTTCCCCAGTATGTTATCGATAAGCACTACTTCCGCAAGCATGGTGCAACCGCCTATTACGGACAGAAATGAAAACAGCATGGATGCTATCATTTAGTTTACCTCCCATCCTCTGCTTTATCGGCCTGTTACCTGAACCCGCGTCGGCCTCATCGATCGTGGCCATTCGAAGTGAGCAAAGTTCGCTACCCGAATCTATACGCCGTGAAGCTTTCGCTGCGATTGATCGCTCCCGTGAGACACTCCTTGCGCTGGGTCGTCGCGACGGTCTATGGACGCTGCAGGATGGCTCTAGTACGGTTTTCCCTGCCCTCGCCTTCTGTGACCCCGATCTTAAGTCGCAAGCAGATGTCGTCGCCACTTCAGTCGCGACATCCCTGAAACAAATCGAAGCGAGTCTTTCAAAGCCTTGGAGTCAGACTCAGGCGAAGGAGGCGTCCTACACAGCGCTCGCGGCGATGATGAACGTTCACCAAACGATCGAGCCGCGCGTACGGGCACGATTATCACGTGTCCAGCCCAGCACGATGAAATGTACAGAATCGGCCTTGCTACTCATGGCCCTTGAAGCCAATGGCTTTCCAATAAATGGCGGCTGGCAAGCTGTGGTTAATAATCTGCGGCTCTCCCCAGAATCCGACATAACGTCCGTGGCAGTCGCTGCCCTTGGACGACTCAAATCAAAACAGAAAGATCTGGGCCGGCCTCACGCGGATGTGCTGGCCCATGTCCGTTGGATTGCACGACGGTTCGCTCTTGACGATAACACCCCCTTATCTGGCGACACCGATCCGTTAACGCCAGAAGCTGCCTTCTTCATCACCGTTCTTGCCTCACAACTTCCTCGTCAGGTTCTAGCCGAAGATTCAACGCTGTTCCCCATCTCTTGGCGTAATCATCTCGCCAACCGACTCCTTGCACAACAACGCAAAGACCCTTCCACTGGATTAGACTACTGGGATACCGCCTCTTCACCCGCGCCAAGTTCAGATTCTGCGATGCGGGCAACCACCTACGCGGTCATGACGCTCGTCATCCTCGCTGAATAACTCTTGATTCCTTCTCGTTCATACTTCGATTTATCGCATCGTTTCTTACGGCTAAGCCGCGCGGCAGGCTACCGCCTGAACCCTGAACCCTTGTAACGATTCTCCTTCGTTGGATTGCACCCATTATGATCGGCCTAATAGACGGAAACAACTTCTATGTATCCTGCGAGCGGGTGTTCGACACCTCGCTCGAAGGCAAGCCTGTTGCCGTACTCAGCAACAATGACGGTTGCGTGATCTCCCGCTCACAGGAATTCAAAAAATTGGGACTTTCCATGGGTACACCGTATTTTCAACTCAAGCCCATTTTAGTCAGCTCTGGCATCCTGCTCAAATCTAGCAACTACGAACTTTATGGGGATATGTCGCGTCGGATGATTTCGATTCTGAGTGAGTTCGCGCCAGAGGTCGAACAGTACTCCATTGATGAAGCTTTCATCATAACCGAGTTGCCCAAGGGATGTGATTATTACCCTTTAGCCGCCCAAATTCGAAAAAGCATTCTCGACTGGATCGGCATCCCCTGCGGCGTAGGCTTTGCCAAAACCAAAACGTTGGCAAAAATTGCCAATCACATTGCCAAGAAACTTGAAGCGGGCGTCTTCGTGATGCCCGATGATGCCCGTAGTATTCTAGAATCCCTCCCTGTCGGCGAGGTCTGGGGCATCGGTTCTAAACTGGTTGAAAAACTCGCACGTGTCGGCATTCGAACGGCGCAACAACTTGCTGAAACTGATACGCTATCGTTGCAGAAACGATTCAGCGTGACCGTCGCCAGAACCGGACTGGAGCTGCGCGGAATACCTGCTGTTTCAGATGAAAATCCCGAGGAACCCTCGCAGAGCGTTTCGTGTTCACGATCCTTTGGGTATCCGGTGACCGAATTGAGCGAACTCGAAGAGGCTGTTTCTTTCTACACGGCCAGCTCTGCAGAAAAGCTTCGCGGTGAAAAGCAAGTTGCCGCCGGTGCAACCGTTTACTTTCAATACTATCCAGAGTATGGAGCCCAGACAGCAGATGGCGGATTCGCATCGACAACCCTTTCGTTTGATCCGCCGACGGATGACACCTCAGCGATGCTGCATCCGATACGACCTATTCTCAGAGGTCTTTATCAAAAAGGACGTCGCTACAAGAAAGCGGGAATTGTCTTCTTCGGACTCGAACCCAAAATGGCCGCACAACTCGATCTCTTTAGTCCAGCACCCGAGGCAGGCAACAGAAGTGCGCTCTACGAGATGGTGGACAAAATCAACGCCACCCATGGTCGCGGCACGGTCTTCACGCTCTCATCTGGCATTAACCGAAAATGGGCTATGAAGCGCAGTTTGTTATCCCCCCGCTTTACGACTGCTTGGAACGATATCCCAATGGTAAAATAAAAATATTTTGCAGTTGAATTCATCAGGCAATCTAGTGTATGATCAGTCAAGTTTTAAGCCGAGGTGGCGAAATGGCAGACGCAGCAGACTCAAAATCTGCCGATGGTAACATCATGAGGGTTCGAGTCCCTCCCCCGGCACTCTTCTTAACCCCTGTAAAACCTCAACTTTACAGGGGTTTTTCGTTTCTATGGGGTATTCTAGGCTTTTCGGGGTATTTACATACCAGCACACAACGCTACTGATAAGTTGCGCGAAAGTACCAAGCAAGTACCACCCCCCTTTTCTAAGTACCACCAAAGTACCACCAAAGTACCACCCTCTTTCTGTAACCTTGGTGAAACCTTGGTGCTTTTTCGCCTTTCCTCTGGATGATCGCAGGGGTAACTTTCGCCTTTCACCGGATCGGATACCCTGCGGTGTGATCGGTGGCGGCTGCGTTCATGCCTTGCCAGTCCCCCGCCTGTCATCTGGCAACCTCGACGGATCCCCACTGGCAACGGCGGCGGCGGTGTGATCGGTGGCCAATGTCACTATTTTTTATTTCACCCCTACATTTCCCTACACCCTCGACGGTTTGCCCTGCTTGCTCTCACGGCTTGCGGTTCGCTTGCCCTTGCCCGTCTACCACCTCGACGGCTTGAAGCTGCTACGCTCTCGAAAGGGGGCAATCGGTGAAACCTTGCCACAACCTTACCACTTTCGCAGTGGCTAGCACTTCATGAAGCTGTTCACCTGGTCACGGGCTAGGCTTGCGGTGTGATCGGTGGCCATTCTGTACCCTTGCGCCTTTCCCTGGTGAAGACCTCGACGGCTCTTCCTCGACGGCTCTTCCTCGACGGC
>JBBQIY010000122.1:0-6305 GCA_038325415.1 Kiritimatiellia bacterium | reverse complement strand
TGAAGAGATCTTGACGCCGCCTTGTTTCATGATGGGGACGATAGAGCGCAGCAGGTGCTGGTTTGTGCCCATCCGGCCTGTGACGCCGTTCATAATAATGCCAACAGTTTTCATTGTTCTTATTCTCCTATGGGTTTATCTGTACATTGCGAGCAAGCGCCATCGGGGAGGGGAGGGGCTTCAACGCCAGCTTTGGGCAACGTGCCATCGAGTTCTTGTCGCCAATGTGCGACATCGCCGGCTGGGCCGTAGATGTACATGAACTTAGCGTATGTCTTCCCTGTGTTTGTAATCTGGTGGAAGACGGTTGGAGGGATGTAGACCGCTTGTCCTTGCGTGAGTGTGCGACGCTCCTCGCCGAGGCAAACTTCGACTTCTCCCTCGACGACGAAGTAGACTTCTTCCTGCTGTTGGTTGTGCCAAGGGGTTTGACCACCCTCAGGATCGAGGGTGATCATGCCGCAGGAGAAATTTTTCGCCTGAATGGGCGAAGAACCGCCGACGATCTGTTGGGTAAGCCGACGGGCGGGATAACGCCGACCGCCGGTTCTGAGTAGATCGGATACAAGCATGTCGTAAAACGATTCTTTAGAGGTCAACGCTATAACCGATACCGAAGACCGAGTTCACATCGTCATGCATTTCGTCGGTGTAAAGGCTGTCGTTCATCTGGCCATAGTAGGTGGCGTAGGCGGTGAAGTTGAATGCCGAAACGCTGGCGCTCAGGCTGTAAGCCGTCCAACCATCTGAACCTTCCCAGGAGGGAACCATGGAGTAGTTGCAAGCCGCCTTTATTCCCACCGAGACGTCCTCTGTCACGTCCTGTGACATCGAGATGTACGGATACATGTCGAAATGGCAGTCGAAGTCGCCTGTCAGCATTTTCTCGAACGCCGAACCGATTTCAACAGGTCCGAAAGCCTTGGAAACGCTTACCGCAAGGACTTCTTCTCCATTCCAGCCCACCATATTCGGATACTGCCACGACACCAAAGCAATGCCCAAGTCGGTATCGTTGCCGAGATCGAATGCCGTGCCGATGCTTAGGTCGACCTCCGTGAAGCAGTGACTTTCCGTAGCTCCGTCATCCTTCGCGTCTGTCGCATAGTTCGCCCAGACTCCCAATTCTATAGGAAAATCGTCAAAAGCTGAGTAGTTCACAGAAAGATTAGGCTGAACGACCAGGCTGTCGCTGAGTTTGCAACCGTCACGATAAATGGCTGCGCTAGCGACATCGATTCCAGCGGAGGCCGAAACCGCACGAGCCTCTTCCATCACTGGAGTTTCCACTTCTTTCACAATGATAACGACTGGGGTCGCTGTTCCCTGTGCGGATATAACTGCTGGAGTTGCTGCTGAAGGGTTTTCCACTTCCTTTACGACTATAACGACTGGGGTTGCCTCCGCTGGGGCAACTGCTGCTGGCGTTGCTGCTTCCTGTGCGAACAGAACGGAGGTCGAAACGGTAGCGATCAGGGCTGCATATTTTCTGATTTTCATGTGCGTGTTTTTTTTGTGGTTTTTGTTTTTTCTGCATCTGCCGTTGATTTTAGCGGCAAGTGCGGTGTTGACGTGCTGAACTCTAGTACGAAGTGAAACGAGTGTCAATATCAATCGTAGTTGCGAGTTGTGAGTTGCGAGTGGGTGGGCGTCAACATAGTTTGACGCCCACAGGAGTCAGAAGACAGGAGACAGGAGTCAGAAGTTGGAAATCAAGCACTTGCACGGAGTTAGACAAAATAATTCATGTCCCTGTTCTTGCTACACCATAGAAGAATGGCGAAACTGTGCGTAACATGTTGATAATCAATGCTGTATTCTGACTCCTGACTTCTGGGTTCTGGGTGGGATTCAATTAAATTGAATCCCACCCGTTGCGAGTTACGAGTTGCGAGTTGCGAGTTGCGAGTTACAGCAATCCTAATTATGGCAGGAATGATAGTTTCGCTTCGTCACAGTCTCTCCCTCCAGCATGTGTTGTAGCGTTTTTTGCATAGTCTGGAGGGCGAAGCTGTTCTGAGCCGTCTTCATAATAGAGCCTGTACTTCACAATTAGAATTGCTGGAATCGCTATCGTTAGCGATCATGGGTTTGCTGTCATCCCTACTTCGTCAAGAAACTCTGGAAGTCGGGATAAGCTTCGTTGCTGTGTTCGCTCAGGTCGAGACCCAGCAGCTCTTCATCGCGCGTGACGCGGATGCCCATAGTCTTTTTGAGGACGAAGAAGATAAGCAGGGCCACGGGGAAGGCTGCGGCGCCAGCGGCAAGTACGCCGATCAACTGCGTCCCGAAGCTGAACGAGGTGTGCTGGATCGTCGGGAAGATGCCGACGGCCAGTGTGCCGAAGATTCCGCAAACCAAATGTACGGAAAGTGCACCCACGGGGTCGTCCAGATGTAGCATGTCCCAGAATGCAACCGCAAAGACAACCAGCACGCCAGCGAGGAATCCGATGATAACCGACGACCCGATGGTCATTACGTCGGCGCCGGCGGTGATGCCGACAAGGCCCGCGAGGCAGCCGTTGAGCGTGATGGAAAGATCAGGCTTTTTCGATCTGAAAGAGCTGGTGAGCATCGCACCGACCAAGCCGGCGGAGGCGGCGAGCATCGTCGTAACCAGCACGTAGGAGACCTGTGCGGGCCCGGCGCTGAGCGCGGAGCCGCCGTTAAACCCGAACCAACCGAACCAGAGCAGGAACACGCCGATCGTGGCCATGGGCATGTTGTGTCCCATGATCGGGCAGACCCTTCCATCAGGGGCATACTTGCCGTATCGGGGGCCTAGCATGACGATGCCTGCGAGTGCAGCCCAGCCACCAATGCTGTGAACAAAGGTGGACCCGGCAAAGTCGTGGAAGCCGAGATCTTTAAGGAAACCGCCGCCCCAGCCCCAGGAGCCGATGATGGGGTACACGAACATCACGAAGAGCACCGTGAAGATCAGGTAAGCGTTCACCTTAATGCGCTCTGCCACGGCACCGGATACAATGGTCGCACCTGTTGCGGCGAACATACCCTGGAAGAACAAGTCTGTCCAGTAGGTGTAGGGCGCACCGTAGGCGGACGTCAAGTCCTTAAGTGCTGGCGCGACGCCTGCACCGCAGAAGCCGAGGAATTTACCCAACACCCAGTGATCGCCCGGATACATTAATCCAAAGCCGAGAAGGGTAAAGGTCAGAAAGCCAATGGCGGGTGTCAGCGTGTTCTTGAAAAGGATGTTCACGCAGTTTTTAGCGCGGCAGAGCCCTGTTTCCACCATGGCGAAGCCAAGGTGCATCATGAAGACGAGCATGCCGGCGATGGCAATCCAGAGGTTATCCACCTTGAACCCGGCATCGGCCAGTTCATCCGCTGCAACGGTGATGGCGATGGCATCGGGAGTCCCCTCTGGGGATTCCTCCGCAGCGACAGCATCGTCGTATGCCTTAGCGGCGGCGAGTAGACTTGCTTTGGCGGCGGCGGTGGGCGAGGCACCGACGGCATCGATCGCCGCGTTCAGTGCGGCGGCGTCAGCACCGCGCACCGGAGAAATGCAGGCCATCATAAAGGCCGCACAGGAAATCATCAGTAAGTTTTTCATTTTCATTTTCTTTTATTCCAATTTCATACCTGTAAATCACGCGATAGGTGGCTCGTGGCTCAGCCAATCGCTTCCGACCCCCTCTCGCCAGTGCGAATGCGAATGCAGTCGTCCATCGGCATGACGAAGATCTTGCCGTCGCCGATCTTGCCCGTCCGGGCTCCGGCGATAATCGCGTCGATCGTCGGCTGAACAAATTCGTCATTGACGCCAATGGCGATGCGGACCTTCTTCAGCAACGTGACCTGTGTAAGGACGCCGCGGAACGATTCGGTATAGCCCTTCTGCTGTCCGCAACCCAAGGCATTGGTCACAGACATCTTGAAGATATTCCGAGCAAAAAGCTCTTCCTTTACAGCGTTTAGCCTCTCAGGCTTAATGTAGGCAACGATGAGTTTCATGTTTTATTCCTGTTTTTGTGTTGATCAAACCACGTCAGATGCGACGGGCAATCCACAATTAGCAAATATCATGCCACCATCATATTTTTGTATATAAGTAACTACTTGTCAACAACTTACAAAAATATAGCTTTAGCATCTCGCTATTATTTATTTACATTTTTGTAAAAATACGACATCTAAAAACGACGAAAAATGACGCTGTAAGACCCTTTATAAGATCCCAGCGCACTTTCAGATGAAAGCCTTCTGGCTACTGACTCCTCTGCGCGACAACGAAGTTGACGCGCACCCGTCGACTAACGACTAACAACTCGCAACTCGCAACTCGCAACTCGCAACTTCTTCACTACTCCGAACAGCATATCTTGTTGTGGAACGTTCGGTTCACGACATCCAGTTGTTGCTCGCGCGTGAGCTTGATGAAGTTCACGGCGTAGCCTGAGACCCGGATCGTGAGCTGGGGATATTTTTCGGGATGATCCATGGCATCGAGCAGAACTTCATGTTGCAGGACATTCACATTCAGGTGGTGTCCGCTGTCGGTGAAATAGCCATCGAGCAGATTCATCAGATTGCGTTGCTTCTCGTCGGCTGTTTTTCCGAGTGAATCGGGCACGATGGAGAAGGTGTTCGATATACCATCTTCTGCAAAATCATACTGGAGTTTCGAGACGGATCGTAGGGAGGCGATGGCTCCGTGCGTATCGCGTCCATGCATCGGGTTTGCACCGGGTGCGAAGGGCTCGCCGGCCTTGCGTCCGTCGGGGGTCGCAGCGGTGAGTTTGCCGTACATGACGTTCGAGGTGATGGTGAGGATCGAGAGGGTGGGGCGGGACTTGCGGTAGGTGTGGTGTTTGGAGAATTCGCGGTAGAAAGCGCGCACCGCATCGACAGCGATCTGATCGACGCGGTCGTCGTCGTTGCCGAACTTCGGGAATTCGCCTTCTGTCCGGAATTCGACAGCGAGGCCAGCTTCGTTGCGCACGGGATGGACTTTGGCGTATTTGATCGCCGACAAGCTGTCCACGAGCACGGAGAGCCCGGCAATGCCGCCCGCCATGGTGCGCACAATCGTGTCGTCGTGCAATGCCATTTCGATGCGTTCGTAGCAGTACTTGTCGTGCATGTAATGGATCGTGTTCAGCGTATCCATGTAGAGTTTTGCGAGCCAAGCGGTTACTTTGTTGAAGTTGATCATAACTTCGTTAAAATCGAGAACATCGCGGTCGCTGAGAATCCGTAGCTCAGGTCCCACTTGTAGGTTGTCGTAAGCGACATCCATGCCGCCGTTGATGGCGTAAAGTAGCGTTTTGGCGAAGTTGACACGTGCGCCGAAAAATTGCAATTGCTTGCCGATGCGCATGGCCGAGACGCAACACGCGATGCCGTAATCGTCGCCAAAGCGCGGCAGCATCAGGGTGTCGTTCTCGTATTGAATGGCCGAGGTCAGGATCGACGTCTGTGCGCAAAACGTCTTGAAATTTTCGGGCAGACGGGGACTCCAGAGCACGGTGAGGTTAGGTTCGGGCGCTGGGCCGAGGTTATAGAGGGTGTTAAGGAAGCGGTACGACATCTTGGTGACCATGTGCCGACCATCCGCGGCCATGCCTGCAAGGGATTCCGTGACCCACGTGGGATCGCCGGAGAAGAGTTCATCGTAGGAGGGCGTTCGCAGGAAGCGAACGATGCGCAGCTTCATGATGAAGTGGTCGACGAACTCCTGAATCTGCTCTTCGGTGTACTTGCCCTGCTTGAGATCAATCTCGGCATAGCAGTCGAGGAAGGTCGAGATGCGGCCGATGGACATGGCGGCACCGTTCTGCTCCTTGACGGCGGCCAGGTAGCCCAGATAGAGCCATTGAATCGCTTCTTGGGTATCCTCCGCAGGGCGTGAAATATCGAAACCGTAACTGGTGGCCATCTCTTCAAGTTCTTGCAACGCCCTGATCTGTTCGGATGTTTCTTCCCGTTTTCGGATGAGCCCCGAGTCCATGATATCACGCACCATCTCGTTCTTTGCGCGTTTTTTCGTCTCAATAAGGAACTTGGTTCCGTAGAGCGCCACGCGCCGATAATCGCCGATGATGCGCCCGCGACCGTATGCATCCGGCAGACCGGTAATGATTCCGGCGTGACGCGCGAGCTTCATTTCATCCGTATAGGCGTCAAAAACTCCATCGTTGTGCGTCTTGCGATATTGGAACACGTGTTCGACGAGCGGGTCCATCTCGCGACCGTACGCTTTGAGCTCGGTTCGTACGAGGCGGATGCCGCCGAACGGCATAATGGCCCGCTTGAGCGCTTCGTCGGTCTGAAGAC
>JBBQIY010000121.1:0-6360 GCA_038325415.1 Kiritimatiellia bacterium | reverse complement strand
TGGTTTGGGCATTCTGGCTGGCGACCATTTGAAGTCGGCTTCGGATCTTGACGTGCCGCTCTGTGGCATTGGCATCTTGTACCGAGAAGGCTATTTCGAGCAGCGTCTTGATGAGAACGGTCATCAGAATGAGAATTATCTTGAGAACGATGTTCATCAGCTTCCCATCACACGGGCACGCGACGCCAAGGGGAATCCGGTTCGCATTTCGGTCCCGCTTCCGGAAGGGCCGCTTTATGCGACGGTCTGGCGCCTTGATGTGGGCCGAGTGCCGCTCTTTTTGCTTGATGCGAATTTGCCAGAGAATAGCAAAGAGTTGCGTGCCGTAACGGGTCGCCTCTACGGTGGCGACAAGCTGAATCGTCTCCGTCAGGAAGTCTTGTTGGGCATTGGTGGACTGCGCGCGTTTGAGGCGATGGGATTTGAGATGGGTGCGAGCCACATGAACGAGGGGCATGCGGCATTCCTTGGCATTGAGCGAATCGCCAAGTACATGCACACGGGGCTTTCCTTCGATGAGTCGCATGAGATGGTGCGGCGGACCAGTATTTTCACGACCCATACGCCGGTACCGGCGGGCAACGAGACCTTCGATCTTGGTCTGATTTATCCGCACCTGAAGGCGATTGAGGTTGAAGGGGGACTGTCGGCTGATATAACCGTTTCGTTGGGGCGTGCGCCTGGTGACACGACATCGAGCGAACTTTCAATGACCATTCTCGGTTTGAATTGTTCGTCGTTCAATAATGGTGTGGCGAAGTTGCATGGCGTGGTCGAACGCGACATGTGGAAGCACTTGTGGCCTAATTTCCCAGTGGAAGAGGTTCCGATCGGCCATGTGACGAACGGTGTTCACGTGCCGACGTGGCTTGCATCCGATAACAGCACGCTGTATTCGAATATCCTCGGCTCCGGCTGGGAGAAGGGCACGCTCAGCCAGAAGCAACTTGATAAGCTCGACCATGTCCACGATGAGGATCTGTGGCGTGTTCACGAAGCGGCTCGCTCGCATTTGATTCGGTCGACGCGTGAGCATCTCGAGCGTTGTTACATGAGACGCAACGCCTCTATCGATGAACTCTCGGTTATACGCAATGTCCTCGACAAGGACTGCTTGACGATTGGGTTTGCACGTCGGTTTGCGACTTACAAGCGTGCGACGCTGTTGCTTTCGGATCCCGAGCGGTTGAAGAAGATTCTTCTGGATCCCTCGCGCCCCGTGCAGATTATCTTTGCAGGCAAGGCGCATCCGGCGGATTCCGAGGGCAAGCATCTCATTCAGCAAGTTGCAGAGTTCGCCAAGGAACCCGAGTTGCGGCGGCACATTGTCTTTCTTGAGAATTACAACGTCCATATCGCCCGTCGGCTCGTCCGAGGCGTGGACGTGTGGCTTAACACGCCGCGTCGTCCTAACGAGGCTTCTGGCACGTCGGGGATGAAGGCGTGTATCAACGGCGCAATCCATGCGTCGACGCTCGACGGATGGTGGCCGGAGGGGTACAGCAAAGAGACGGGTTGGGCGATTGGTCAGGGCGAGGAGCTCTCGGACTACCAGCATCAGGATTATTCGGATGCGCAGGCACTCTACAACATCATCGAATCGGAGATTGTGCCGACGTTTTATGATCGCCCTAACGGCGAGCTCCCGAATCGCTGGATTACGATGATGAAGGC
The DNA here is from genome assembly GCA_038325415.1 of Kiritimatiellia bacterium. Classification (GTDB taxonomy): domain Bacteria; phylum Verrucomicrobiota; class Kiritimatiellia; order RFP12; family UBA3636; genus JBBQIY01. The sequence goes on along the minus strand of JBBQIY010000121.1, from coordinate 4,686 downwards.
TTCGATCAAGATGAGTCTGAACCGATTCTCGAGTACGCGCATGGTTTCTGATTATTTCGAGGGGTCGTATCGACCGGCTTTGGATGCCTTTGCGGCCCTGGGCGCGGAGGGCTTCGCTGCGTTGCGTTCTGAAGTGACGCACCGTAGCCGAATCAAGGCGAGGTGGAATTCTGTACACATCGAGTTTCCGGTTGCGGATCGTAATTTGAGCGAAAATTTCGTTGGCGATGAGTTCTCGGTGACGTCGAAGGTTCGTCTGGGCGAGATTTCGCCCAACGATGTAAAGGTAGAGATATTCCTTGGCGATCTTGACGCCGCAGCGGTCGTGAAGGACGGCTCAGCTCAGCAGATGGAGCTTGTCGAGGATCTCAAGAATGGAAGTTATCTCTACAAGTGTAAGGTGACGTGTCATAAGGCGGGAGCGTACGGATTCTCTGCTCGCGTGACGCCTTGCAACGCCGCACTCCGTGATTCGATGCCGGGATATATGACGTGGGCTGATTTGTAAAGCGAGCGACAGCTTTTGCCGCTGTTCAGGGTTACAGTGCCAGGTTTCACAAAGTAAGGAGTTGAAAATGCAGGAAGGATCAAAGCTGTCTAAGGGGAAGCGCCACAAGAATCCCCGCATTTTGATTGTCACGCCCGAAATCACCTACCTCCCTCCGGGCATGGGAAACATGGCCAACCAGATGTCTGCCAAAGCTGGAGGCATGGCGGACGTTTCAGCCTCCCTCGTCAGTGCGCTCTTCGAGCAGGGCGCTGACGTCCATGTTGCGTTGCCGCACTACCGCAAGATGTTTCACATGGATGTGGGCAATCTGATCGATCGCGAGTTGATGAAGTACAAGTCTGTGCTTTCCGATTCGCGAATCCATCTGGCGCAGGATCGGATGTTTTATTACCGCGATACGGTGTACAGTTCGTACTCCGAAGACAACCCGAAGCTTGCCCTTGCGTTTCAGCGTGAGGTGATTAACAACATCATTCCATCGGTCCAGCCTGATCTGATCCATTGCAACGACTGGATGACTGGATTGATTCCCGCAGCAGCGCGGCGGCTGGGTATTCCGTGTCTTTTTACCGTACACAACATCCACACGCAGGAGGTGTCGCTGGAGCGGATTGAAAATGCGGGGATCGACGCGGCAGAATTCTGGAACTATCTCTACTACATGCGCGTTCCGCAGAACTACGAAGAGACGCGCTCGACAAACAAGATCGATATGCTCGCGAGCGGCATCTTCTCCTCCCATTATATCAATACCGTGAGTCCTCAGTTCTTGAGGGAGATTGTGTCGGGAATGCACGCATTCGTGCCAGCGCAGATTCGGCGTGAGATCCAGTTGAAATTCGATGCAGGTTGCGCCGAAGGCATTTTGAATGCACCGGACGCCAACTACAATCCCTCGGTGGATGAGTTCATCCCCGTTCGGTACGATGCATCGACTCAGGTGGAAGGCCGTCTTGCCGCGAAACGTGCGCTTCAGGATCGGCTGTCGCTTGAGCGCGATGATAACGCCCCGATTCTCTTCTGGCCTTCACGCCTTGATCCGGTGCAGAAGGGGTGCCAGCTCTTTTCGGATATTCTCTTCAAAACGGTTTCCAAATATTGGGACAAAAATCTCCAAGTGGTGATCGTGGCGAACGGTGGCTACCAGCGCGTTTTCAATGACATCGTGAATTTCCACGGTATTAATGGGCGCGTCGCCGTGGCAGATTTTGATGAAGGTCTTTCACGTATTGCCTACGCGGGGGCAGATTTCCTGCTGATGCCGTCGCTTTTCGAGCCGTGCGGCCTTCCACAAATGGTGGGTGCGCTGTACGGGTGCTTGCCGATTGCGCATGACACGGGTGGGCTGCACGATACGGTCGATCACGTGGATGCCGCGAACTCAAAAGGCAACGGGTTTGTCTTTAAAAATTACGATTCCGCAGCGCTTGCTTGGGGCATTGACGAGGCGATGCGCTTCTTTGAACTGCCCGTTCAGGAGCGGAACCGTCAGGTGACGCGGATCATGGCCGAAAGCGCCCAGCGCTTTACGCACCGTGTCTGTGCCAACGCGTACATGGATATGTACGAAGGGATGCTGCACCGCCCGCTGATTGTGTAGCCTATCCGCGTGCTTCGGCGATCAGGGTCTCGCGGTTTTGGGCTACATAACGAGCGAGGCTGGTTTGCCAGTCGTTCATTTTGCAAAGACCGAGTTCTTCGAGGGTGCGGTCTTCGAGAATGGAATTGACGGGACGCTTGGCGGGTGTGGGGTAGTCGGCGGTTGTGCAGGGAGCCAGCGTGTGAGGCACGTTCATGAGACGCAGAAACTCCGCCGCAAATCCATGCCACGTGGTGTTGCCGTGTGAAACGGCGTGGAAGACGCCGACAGGCAGGGCGGGTGCATCAATAAGCGCCTTGATCTGCTCGGCTAGGTTGAGCGACCAGGTGGGGCATCCGTACTGATCGGCTACGACTTTGATGGTTCTGGCAGAGTCTGCCAATGCGAGGCGTAGCATGGTCTTGGGAAAGTTCTTTCCATGAGCACCATAGAGCCAAGCCGTGCGGAGAATGGCATACCGACAACCCGCGGCGGCGATGGCTTGTTCGCCGGCGAGTTTTGTTTTCCCGTACACGGTTCGAGGTTCAGGCACGTCCGTTTCGAGCCAAGGACGAGGTGCGGGCCTTTCGCCGTTGAACACGTAGTCCGTGGACACATGGACGAGAAAGACGTTCATGTCGGCGCAAGCCTTTGCCAAGACGGCAGGGCCTTCGGCGTTGACCTTTGTGCAGAGGTCAATATCGGTTTCAGCCTTGTCTACAGCCGTATAGGCGGCGCAGTTGATCAAGGCGTCAGGTTTAAACGAGGCGAGTAGGCCACGTACCGATTCCGGAGAGGTGATGTCGAGCTCGGGGAGGTCGACGGGCAGGAGTTCGTGGTCTTTGAACACCTGTACGCAATCGTTCCCGAGTTGTCCGTTGCAGCCTGCAATCAATAAACGTGGCACGGTCATATCCTCAGATAGATTTTTTAATATCCCGAATCATATTTTCCATGCGTTTGCCATATTCGACATACATCTTGTACTTGGCATCTTCTGAGGTCTGCACGGAAGCATCGTGGAAAACGGCTCCGATATGCGGTTCGATCGAGATGCCACCATCATAGCCCGAACGGAGTGCGTCGGTAACGATCTTCTGAACATCGCCATTGCCGAGTCCGGGGTAGGTGTAGTTTGCCTTTTCGCCATCCCAGGTTCCATCCTTGATATGGATGTAGACGACGTGATCCTTGACGTTCTTATAGAACTCCCATGCGGACTGTTTGGGGAAGGGTTCAGGCTTGGTGCAGTCGTCAGTGAAGATGGGGTTTCCGGTGTCGAAAACCAGTTTAAGACCCGGGGCATTTTCGATGAGCGCCAACGTATAGCTCCACCCCATGCCGCCGAAATTCATGCAGTTTTCGTGAACGGGCTGGATGCCGTTTTGGAGCAGCATATCGGTGATAATCCGGACACGGCGAAAGCGTTCGTCCTTCATCTGGTCTTCAGGGGAGCGGCCTTTAAGAAGTGCATAGCTCATCATGCGGATCATCTTGGTGCCGAGCCGCTTCATGCGTGGAATGGCGCGATTGAGAGACTGCATGTCGGCATCCATCGGCTGGTCGATGTGTTTGCCCCAGTTGGCGATGGTCGAGCCGAAGCAGTTAATGGAAACGCCAGCGTCCTGAAGTTTTCCGTAGACAACATCAAATGCCTTGTCGTCAAGGTCGTGAATGTTCGTGCCATCGATGGCTCTGGACTCGATGTTTGTCCATCCGAGTTCGAGCGTCGCCTTGATCTGTCCATCAATCGTGGTTGCTGCCTCATCGGCAAAGCCTGTCATATACATAGTAGAATCCTCTCGGTTATAAGCGTGTAAGGGTGGGAGTGTGTTAATTAGCGTTTGCCGAATGATGCCGACATGTCGGTAGGCATGACGGCCTTCACAATCTTTTTCGCCTTGCTGGCGGTGGAAGAGGCGATGAGTTTTTTCAAGTGCGTGGCGTAGGCTTTGGCGTCGAGGGGGAGTTTGACCGTGCAGTCCTTGAAGGACGAATATAACATGGCGTTTGCGAGTTCGACGGATTTGAGTCCCTCCTCGGCCGGGGCGATGAGCTTTTCGCCATGGAGAATGGCATTGACGAAGTTTTGGAGAATGCCGTTGTGTTGCGGACCATTGTCACTGCAGGGGATATCGATCGTCCACGTTTCGGGTCTTGCGAAGGATTCCTTCGAGGTTTTTAGGAACTTCTTCTGACCGATCATATTACGAGTCCAGGTAATTTTTCCGGCCTCAACAACAACTTTACCGTTTTCCGCACTGACTTCTAGGCGATTCGTTCCAGGGGCTTCGCCTGTGGTCGTGATGAAAACGCCCGTGGCGCCGTTGGGGTACTCGAGATAAGCGGTAACCATGTCTTCGACTTCGATCTTGTGGAAATTACCGAATTTGCAGAAGGCTCTAACCGAGGTTGGCATTCCAAAGAGCCATTGCATCAGGTCGAGGTTATGCGGGCATTGGTTGAGTAGCACGCCGCCGCCCTCGCCCTTCCACGTGGCGCGCCAACCGCCGCCATCATAATAGGTCTGGGTGCGGAACCAGTCGGTGATGATCCAATTGACACGGGTGATTTCGCCCAGCATGCCATCTTGAAT
>JBBQIY010000120.1:0-6360 GCA_038325415.1 Kiritimatiellia bacterium | reverse complement strand
ACCGAGTTCCTGAAGCGTCTCGATCAGCACGGCCGTCTGGATTGTCATGTGAAGGCTGCCCGTGATGCGAGCGCCTGCCAGCGGTTTCTCCGAACCGTATTTTGCGCGGGTCGCCATCAAGCCGGGCATCTCGTGCTCCGCCATGTCGATCTCTGCCCTGCCCCATCCTGCAAGATTGATGTCTTTAACTTTGTAGCCCATTGTTACTCCTAATTTTATTTTGTTAAATTCGTTTGTTCTGCCGTGTTCGCATTCGTAGGCTCCACGATAACGGGATCGAGAACCCAGCGCTTGTTGTACCAAAACCACTGCTCAGGCGTTGCATGAATGGCAGTGTCTATTTTCGAAATCACCTCCTCGGTGATTCGCTTAATTTCTGTGTCTTTATCGCCCGTCAAATCCGGCCATAGTTCATCATGGACTTCGAGTGTGAAATGGCTCCAGCCCTTGCGACGAATCTTGATGGGAACGACGGGTACTTTGGCAGAATAAGCAAACGACGCCATGCCGCGGGCTAAATTCGCCGCGCCACCTAGAAACGGCACGAGGGTGTCGGGGGTAAACGAACGCGTGTCGGGAAGGATTGCAAAAATTTGCCCTGACCGAATTCGCGTCATGATTTGCCGAAGGGTCCCGCCTCCTCGCTCGATGATGTCCATGCCGTGGCCAGAGCGTTGCTTGTTGATCAAATCATTCAGCAAAACGTTCCGCTGCTTGCCAGCCACGCTAAAGATAGGAAGTCCGGAAAGATAGCATCCAGAACCCGCAAGATCCCAATTGCCCATGTGCGGCAATGCGAGAATCAGCCCCCGCCCGTCGGCTTTAATCATGACGGCACGGAGCTTCTCGATGGTCTGCTCCAACTCAGGCATCATCTCCTGCATGTCGGCAAGATTGAACTTGCTGACCCGCAACATTTCAACCGCGTTGAAAACCGTGTTCCGAAAAGAAATCCAGCAGATCCGCTTCACGTCCCTTGGAGAAACCGATTCACCAAAGACGAGCCACACGCGCCTCGCGGCCTCGTGTCGTCGTCCAACTACAAGCCAATAAGCAATTTTGCCAACAACAAAGGCAACCGCTAACGCCCACCGATAAGGCATTGCATTAAGCAGGGCACCTAGGGTTTTGACGAAACAGTATTCAAGCCTATGACGAAATTTCGGCTTTTCGCTCATTACTTCTGCCAAAGGGACTCGATATCGTAATATTCCCGAGCATCAGGGAGGAATAAATGCACGATAACATCGTACAGATCCACTACAATCCATGCGCTCTCGGAGTCACCCGAAACGCGGACGGAGTTGTCACCACCCTTCTTCATTTCACGCTGCACAGTTCCGGCCAACGCTTTTAGATGCGGAGACGAATTCCCCGATGCCACAATAATGATATCAGCCAAGGTAGATTTGCCCGTCACGTCGAACACCTTCAGGTTTTCGGCTTTTCGGTCTTCCAATATCTCGACTATTTTATTTGATGTCTCTTGTGCGTTGATGGTACGCCGCCTTTCTCTTTTCTAGAATCTAGAATCGTGTGTTTTAAAGTTTAGATGGAATGCTTTTTTAGCTAAAACCCAAAATAGCGCATCGCGTTGTTGTAGCAGATGTCTGAAATCATGCCGCCCACAAGCTTGAAGTCTTTGGGCACAAGCCCCTTTTCCATATCGCTCCCGAGGATATTGCAGAGGATGCGCCTGAAATACTCATGTCGCGTATAGCTGAGCAACGACCGGCTGTCCGTCAACATACCCACAAAACGACCCAACAGTCCCAGTTGTGAAAGCGTCTCGATCTGGCGCTCCATACCGTCCTTCTGGTCGTTGAACCACCATCCGCTACCGAGTTGCATCTTCCCGGGTGTCGGTGCCGACTGGAAATTGCCAATCATCGAGCCGAGGAGTTCGTTATCTCGCGGATTGAGTGAGTAGAGAATAGTGCGCGGTAGACTGTTCTCAAGTTCGAGACTGTCCAGTAGACGCGAAAGTGCCTGCGCCACAGGCCAATCGCCCATGCTATCGAAACCCGTATCAGGACCTAGAGCTCGAAACATCTTCGTATTGTTGTTGCGCAGTGCATTGTAATGAAGTTGCCACGTCCAATTGCTCTCCGCATCCATCATGCCGCAACGAAACAACATGTGCGACTTAAATTTAAGCACATCGACAGCACTCGCGTCAGTGCCGCCGCGAACCTTCGCAAAAATGGCCGTCGCCTCTGCCTCGGTGCAAGGCTCGGCATAGACCGTCTCCAACCCGTAGTCGGAGATTTTGCAACCATGTGAACTGAAAAAATTATGACGCTTCTTGAGTGCATTCATGAATTCGTCGAAATTCGAAATCGACACGTCCGCCGCCTTCTCCAACTTATCCATCCACTCGTTCCACGCAGCACGACTGCCAATATTAAGGCCTTTGTCTGGACGCCAAGCAGGGAATACTTTCACGGGGAACGAGGAGTCGGCAGAGATCGCGGCATGATATTCCAGCGAATCGACGGGGTCGTCGGTCGTGCAGACCACTTGAACGTTGCTCATCTTCATCAAGCCACGTGCGGAGAATTCTGTTGCCTTCAAGCGCTCGGAAGCGCGATCCCAGACATTCTGAGCCGTCTCGCCCGAAAGCACGACATCGTCGATTCCAAAGTATCGAGCCAGTTCGAGATGCGACCAATGATACATCGGATTGCGGAGCAGATAGGGCATGGTTTCGGCAAACTTCTGAAACTTTTCGCGATCCGGTGCATCCCCAGTAATAAAGTGCTCGTCGATACCGTTCGACCGCATGGTACGCCATTTGTAATGGTCGCCGCCAAGCCAAGGCTGGGCAATGTTGCTCCAGCGAATATCCTCGGCCACTTCTTTCGGAGAAAGGTGACAATGGTAGTCGACAATCGGCATTTTTTCGGCATAGTCGTGGAAGAGCATCCGCGCTGCCTCGGTCTCCAATATAAAGTCTTCAGTAATAAGGGGCTTGTCTGTCATTTCGGGTGGTTCCTACCTGTCCGGCTCATCTAAAACGCCTAGATTCTACCACACCTCACGGCGCAGACACAAGGGACATAAAATCGCATCCAGTATTTGTTTGTCTTTTCTTGCCTTTGCCAGTAAAATGTCTGCCATCGTTTAATTTCTACAGGAGTCCCGTGCCCATGAAGGTTGCCGAATTTTTCGCCAAACACCGCTTTTCTGCGGACATCGATACGAACGCTATGCTTGCCGAATTTGATCGGCAGATGACCGCCGGTCTCGAAGGCAGGGTGCATTCCCTCGCCATGATTCCAGCCTACGTCGATGTGGATCGCTCCGTTCCTACCACCACACCCATCATCGTCTTGGACGCCGGTGGTACCAATTTGCGTGTTGCGGTTATCCAATTTGACCCCTCAGGCAAGGCCAACATCTCAGACTTCAAAAAATATGCCATGCCGGGCACGATGGGCGAAACGCTCGAAATGGATGATTTCTTCACAAAATTCGCCTATTTCCTCGAACCCGTTTGCCGACAGGCTGACAAGGTTGGTTTCTGCTTCTCCTATCCCACTGAAATCACTCCCACGCTCGATGGCAAACTGCTGCGCTGGACGAAACAGGTGGCAGCCCCCGGCGTTGTGGGCCAGATGGTGGGTTCCGGCATTTCCAACGCTGTTGAGAAAATGACGGGGCGCAAACTTGGAATCCGCGTTCTCAACGATACCGTAGCAACTTTGCTTGCAGGCAAGAGCGCTGGCATCTCGCGTCACTATTCCTCTTACGTTGGCTTCATCCTCGGAACCGGCACCAACATCGCCTACATTGAGTCCAATAAGAACATCACCAAAATCAAGGGTCTCGACCTCTCCCACACCATGGTGATCAACGTGGAATCTGGCAATTTCAACGGCGCAGTAGCCTCTGAATTCGATGAGCGCTTCGACGCCACCACTTCCGACCCCGGAGTTGGACGTTTCGAGAAAATGATCTCGGGTGCTTACCTTGGCGGTTTGGGTCTCACCCTGCTCAAGTGCGCGGCAAAGGATGGTCTGTTCTCGAAACCTGCCGCCGAGGCCATCCTTAATCTGACCAGCCTTTCCACCAAAGATTTTGACGATTTTGTAGCCAATCCCTTTATCACGGGCAACAAGCTCGACGGAATTCCGTTCACCGACGAGGATCGCCGCGTTTTCGCCGAGATCGGTGAACCTCTTTACATCCGTGCTGCAAACCTGACCGCCGCCAACATGGCCGCCGCCGTTCTACGCTCGGGCGCAGGACACGACAAGCTTCACCCCGTGTGCATCACGGTCGATGGCTCCACGTACTACAAAACGCGCGCTGCCTTCTTCAAGTCCCGCGTAGAGGAATCCCTCCGTGCTACGCTCGGGGCCAAAGGCGTAAACTTCGAGATCATCAGCGTCGAAGACGCCCCGATGATCGGCTCCGCAGTCGCGGGCCTGATCGCTTAACAAAATACCGGAACATCCATGATCATCAAGTCAAAGGCCTACGCACGCGCCGCGCTCATCGGGAATCCCTCGGACGGTTATTTCGGCAAAACGATCTCGTTCACGTTCGACAACTTCGCCGCAACCGTCACACTGTATGAATCGCCGGAGCTTGAAATTTTGCCGACACGGCGCGACGGTTCTGTTTTTTCCAGCATCGACGACCTCGCACTCGACGTGGAGCTTTTCGGCTACTATGGCGGCATCCGTCTGCTGAAGGCCGCGATCAAAAGCTTTCACGATTATACCCACGCGAACGGCATCGTGCTCGACGACCGCAATTTCACAATCCGCTACGAATCCAACATCCCCAACCTTGTCGGTCTTGCCGGCTCCAGTGCCATCATCACGGCATGTTACCGTGCCTTGATGACCTTTTATGGGGTGACAATTCCGAAGCCAGAACTTGCAAACATCATCCGTGATACCGAACAGTATGAGCTCGGCATTGCCGCCGGTCTCCAGGATCGCGTCATCCAAGTGTATGAAGGCCTTGTCTACATGGACTTCGATAAAAACCTCATCGAACGCCAGGGATATGGTCACTACGTATCGCTTGATCCCGCCAAGCTACCGCCGGTTTACATCGCCTATCGCACCGACCTCTCCGAAATTTCCGACGTCTTCCACAACAACATCAAGGCACGTTTCAACGCAGGCGAGAAAATCATCGTCGATGCGATGAAGTTCTGGGCTGACATCACCGAAGATGCCCGTGGATGCCTTGAAAGCGGCGATGCCGTCAAGCTCGCCTCGCTCATGGACGCGAACTTTGACCGACGCGCGTCGATCTACAAACTTGCCGAAGGAAATTTACGCATGGTCCAAGTTGCGCGTAGTTGCGGGGCCAGTGCCAAGTTCACCGGATCCGGCGGCGCGATCGTCGGCGTCTATAAAGACCAAGCCATGTTCGAAAAACTCTCAAGCGAGCTGGAGAAGATCTCCGTACGCGTCATCAAACCCAATATCGTCTAGATCAACGTCTAAGTAAGGAGAACTGAAATGTCATCCGAATTCGTCAAAGAACTCACCAGTGCAACATTCGATTCTGAAACCGCCAGTGGCCTCGTCGTGGTCGACTTCTGGGCACCGTGGTGTGCACCCTGCCGCATGATGGCACCCATTTTCGAGACCGTTGCGGAAAAGCTCGCTGGCAAAGCGACATTCGTTAAAGTCAATATCGACGAGTCTCCAGACCTGCCAGCGCGTTTCGGCATCCGTAGCATTCCCACGCTACTCTTGCTCAAGGATGGCGTTGAAGCCGATACCCACACCGGCGTCATGCGCCCCGACGACCTCATGGGCATGATCAACCGCAACGTCTAGTGTGTGATTGCAAAGCGTTGCCGTATTCCGAGTGTTCAGGAAACAGGGTTCGGGGTTTAGGCTTGAGTTCCAACGAGTTACGTACAGTCTCATTTTTTTCGTGTCCTCAAAATCAATGGCACTCCACCATACGCTATCAATAAGACCAACTTCTTGGTTCGCAACACCTGAACCCTTGCTCCTGGTGCGAATTTAACGGCGTTGAATCGCACCCGATGTACTTCTTGATTTGGAGTGCCCAATATGATTAAATACCATTCGTTATCTCCGCCACCCATTTCGAGACAAACACCATGTTCACTGATCTACCTGAATGGACGAAAGTCCGCGACGAATTCGAAACCTTCCGTAAGACCTCCCTTCGTGAGGTTTTTGCTGCGGATAAGAACCGTGCTAAGAGCATGACCCTTGAGGCCATGGGTCTCACGCTTGATTATTCTAAAAATTTAGTTTCTAAGCAAATGGTCAAAGATCTCTGCGACCTTGCCCGAGCCTGCGGCCTCAAGGACGCCATCAAAGCGATGTATTCGGGCCAGCGCATCAACCGCACGGA
>JBBQIY010000119.1:0-6390 GCA_038325415.1 Kiritimatiellia bacterium | reverse complement strand
GCTTACAGGAGTCAGAAGACAGAATACAGGAGTCAGAAGTTGGAAATCAAGCACTTACGCGAATTTTGACAAAATAATTCATGTCCCTGTTCTTGCAACACCACAAAAGAATGGCAAAACTGTGCATAACATGTTGAGAATTAATGCTGTATTCTGACTCCTGACTTCTGTATTCTGGGTGGAATTCAACTAAATTGAATCCCACCCAGTAATAGGTTAGCGACCGGGTGTGGCAGGGTAGGCATGGTATTGCGAGGTCTTAATCTTAATCGTAATCCTAATCGTAATCGTAATCGTAATCGTAATCGCTTGATCCAGCGGGGCGTGTGCCGTAATCGGGTTGACCAAGGTTGCTGATTGTTCATGTCAGGTGCCCCTATTAACCCGAGATAAAAATTGCTGGCTTGTCATTGGACGGCCTTATAGTATATATTTATCCCCCAATTCGAGACGCAATTGGAACCCATTTAAGGAATCGAACTACGATGAAACATATCGGCGACATGGTTAACGAAATGTTAGACAACCTCTCGGCCTTTGTCTGGCGAGCCTACGATCTACCCATCGCATTTTTGGCACTCTGTGTCCTCATTGCTGGGGTTGGCCTCTGGCTGATCCTGCGGATCGCGGCGCGCAGGAAAGGACAAAAACTCTCGTTCATGGCGACTGGGATTATCCTCCTGATTGTCCTGCAGTTCGTACAGACCCTTGTCGCCGACCGCCGCTCGCAAAAGATGCAACGGGAGTTTCGCCAGCTTCGCGAAAGCACGACGGGCGCACGGCTAGGCGGTGATGGCCAAGGCCGCAGCGAAGGACTGTCCGGAATACTGGCGGAGGGTAGCATCGCTGCAGACACGCCGAAGCAGAAGATCCCACATCTGCTCCGAAGTATCCTGCCCTCCTGGAGCGTCCCCTACCGCTACCGTTGCTGGCGGGTCGATCCGGGAATCGACTATATCCAGCTCTCCTACTCGAATCCTAAGGCGGATGTACACATCGCCATGGTCGATCTTGGGACTGACCTGTACGAGATCGTGATGCCCCGCGAAGTGTCGAAGAAAACCAGCACCTTGGTCTTCGCCACGCGTGAAAAGACGTTGGTCGCGGTGAACGGCGAAGCCGGTGTTTCCCCTGCCCTCGGCGCCCAACTCGGCGAGTGGAAGGGAAACTACATCGTCAACGGGCAGACCGTTTATCTCGACGACGACGACCAGCGGCCCTTCCTCTCCTTTGATCGGACACCCACCGGCCGATACTTCCCTAGCGCCGTGGTCGACCGCACCAACACCCCAGAGAAATACAATACGATCTGGGGGCGCTACGATCTGTTGATCGACGGCAAACTGGCCATCGACCCACGGGACGGAACGGCGGATTCGCAATATCCACGCACCATCCTTGGCCTGAACGAAACCGGCAAGGTACTCTTCTTGATGGTGGTGGACGGCAGCAACGCCAGCCACAGCCGAGGGCTAACGATGGAGCAGTGCGGCCGCATCCTGCAAGGTCTGGGTTGCAAGAACGCCATGGCCTGCGACCAGGGCGGATCCTCCTGCATGTGCATCGGGAAAGCTGGCATCATCTCGAGCCCTTCGGGCGGCACGGATCGGCGCGTTTACACTCACTTCGGTGTTCGTCGTAGCGGCAACGTCGCCGCACCGACTTCAGAAAGCGAATCCCTCAATCAGAGTGCCCTCGAAGCTTCCGTCCCTGCGGATGAACTATCCGAAAAAGAATAATCTGATTCTGAATCCAAAGCCAACACTACGCGAACAATAAGTAGCGTATGTTTACGGCTTGGGACTGAAAACTTCATCCATTTTTTTTAGGCGTAACTTGACGATGCGTCGGAATTCGGCGACGTTCGTTTCGTAGCTTGAGGTTTCTGGCGGCATTTTCACTAGTTCATATTCCCAGTGCATGTAGCCAGAGAGAACGCGTTCCATCTCAGTAATGCGGGCATCAACCGCCTGCTCGGCAAGAACCGTCGTACGCAACTCCGCCCAACGCTGGATCAGCATTTCGTTGAAGCCGGGATACTCGCGCTGCATGCGTCCGATAAGATGGTTGTTTAGAAAGAGGAACCGCTCGCGGAAGGTCTTGTCATAATCCCAAGGAATTAGAAAGAACGGCGAATCCTCGGCGGCATCACGCGCAAGATAGAAGTTGGTGACGCGTCCGTCTTCATTCCCTGTAAAGTTCAGCAGCAAGGTGAAGTCGATAAGATTATCCACATCGAAGTGCTTCGCGATGTCGCGGCGGAAAGTCTCCGTGTCAGCACCGGAAGTAAACGTCATGAGCCCCAGAATGGCATCACGGCGGCTGAGGTCATCGGCACCCGGCAGGATGGCTTCGAAAACATCGACGTTCGTATCGGCGAAAAGCGAAATGACGCCGCGAATTTTGTAAAGCAGCGGCGTGTTGTGGAAGTCGTCCGGTTTGTCCTTCTTCCCCAATGCAGAACCGTGTATGCGCGTGCAGGTCTCAAATACGCCGTAGTAGTCGCCGTTGACGAACACTTCAGTCCATGACACTTCTGGGGCATAGCGCGGCCGACCGGAGGAAGCGAAGGAGCGGAAGGTGTCGTAAGAAAACTTATTTTTCAGTCGCATGTCGTCAGAATACCCGCTTAGTAGATACAAGTGCCGAGTATTCGTTTCGGTGAAAAGATGATGGGGTTCATCAAAACGCAGCGACATCGGTTTTTTGGCTGCCTTCGCGTAGCTGGTGTTGCCATGATGCTTGATGCCTCCGCCGGTGTTCTGGAAACCCGTCAGTCGCCGTGGGGTTGAATTGGAACCAGCCGGATAGAAGGTTGCCGAAAAATCCTGACGGCTGATCTTCACCACTGGAGCATTGATATATAGCATGAGCGCCGGAAGGCGCGGCTTGCCAGGAACCACGCGGAAGCGGAAATCCTCCGCCTTGCCGTCGCGTGCTGTGGCCGTCATCACCACATCAACAGGAAGATCTCCTGACGGACGCGTGACGCGCCCCGTCGCATTGATCAGGTTTGTGTTGGAGCTAGTCCAGACATAGTTGGCTCCGGCTGAAGCAAGATCCAAGTCCGAAAGTACGTAGAACGGCGAGGGATTATCTCCAAGCACATCAAATGGAGTCATCCCGTGTTCGGTGAATCCGTTGTCTTTGAACAACTGCGCCTGGCGACGGATCTGCCAGGACCATTCCCTTGGACTCCACGGATTCTGAAAATCGCACGACAGTAGATGCCGGATTTTATCGCGGTTCGCCTGCTGTGCCTCCGGCGTAAGTTTCCACGCTTCCGACAGCTTCCCTCCCCACGAATTCCGCAAAGGAAAATCCTTGTTGTTCATCTTCCTCAGGTCGTCGAGCAACCACGCGCTACCCATCCGATCGACAGGCTCGACGCAGTAAACGCCTTTGACACTACCGTCAACCGAAAAACGGACGAGGCTCTGAGGATCAAGCGGTGCGGGAAAAGGACTATCGGGATGAAAGAGCGTGTAAGCTTCAGTCGGATAAATCCGCTGGGGTTCGATCCCGTCGTCCCCGGCATCCGGTAGCGGGCGGATGACGTAGGCAGGGCGTCGAATCAATACTTCCGTATTGTAAGTATCGTCCAAGCATATCTCAACTTTCATAGGTTTACCGTTGATCTGAGCTATGATTTTCTTGAAGTTCGCTGCGCGGTCGGTACGCTGCCCTGAGAGGAGCGACTCCTCGTGGGCGCGGACGAAATGACGCAAATCGGAATTGCTGAAATGGAAGGAAATCTTGGGAAGACCGACTTTCACGGGCAGATACGTGTTATACAGGGGATTCAACTTGTAAAACGCCTCAAGCACCGTCGTCACAACCTGCCGATAAGCCCGAATGCATCCAAGAATTGCAACGTGAAACGGATCAAGACGATGAAGCAGGGAGCGCCTCGTCCGAGCCAGTGTCCGAACTTCTCGACCAGAGAGCGCACGTTGCCAAACAGCCGCTTCGTCAATGGAACCTCGGAAACAGTTCCACTGCGCTTTTCCGAACTCCACATAACGGTGTGGCAGAGTCCCCACCTCGACACCGGCCTCGGCCTTCAGCTTACCGTCTTCATACAATTTTGCTTGGCCCGTCGTGCCATTCACGACGCCGACAAGATTGACGAATTTTTTAAACGCGTCAAACGGATAACTCAAGGTCTGAACCTGCGAAGTGCCAGGAATGCAAAACGTCATTCTGCCCTCTTCAAGCTTCAGGCCAATGCTGCTCACCCCAGACTCCGTGTACCAAATTTCTTGATCGGGGCGGGATTCGTCGATCTTAACCCAGATCGACAACGTATAGTCAGGAGGTTTCACCTGATCCCAATAAGCTCGCGTCGCGACGTAAGAATTGGACTCGCCATTAATTTTGCGGGCACGCCCAAAACGGCCCACAACAGACTTCGTCCCTGGACTGTCCACCCGTACATGCGTCACCGACTCAATCGGATGGGACTCGTCGAAACTCATAAAGAATGCAAGACCGTGATGGTGCGCCAGTTTATGGCCGATTCTAAACAACACGTGGTGAATACCCATTTCAGGATAGTCGAAAAGAATCTTGTCGGAGGAAAGAACCGCATTCAATGCGACTCCGGCCACGACCAAGAACAAGGCGAAGAAGAGGAGCTTCCGTCTCTTCATTTCTAGCGAATGCCGCCTGGACGATCCAAAAAGACGTTTAGGCTCTGAACGGGAACTTGTTTCGTCAAAGCCGCTTGCAGCTCGGGAACCGTGACCTTCAAGCTTGAGAAGACATATTGATAGGTCGAGACGCCGTCGCGTATCGATGCGCTTTCCATGCAGAGGCGCTTCACGTTCCCCTTCAGGCAGGATTCAACCGCCGACATGCGCGACTGGGCGTCTGCTGCTGTTGTCGTAAAGACGATCACGCCGTCTCGCTTCAGCCATTTCCAGGTTGTCGCCCCACGCATAAAGATCAGACTGACAAACGCCATGAGGTAAAGAATCACGATAAACTGGAAGTTAAACGTCGCCGAACAGATCGACGCCGAAATAATCAGCATGAGGAATCCCACTTCCTCCGGCTCCTTGATCGGCGTACGGAAACGGATAATCGAAAGCGAGCCTAGCAAGCCAAGCGAGAGCGGAATAGAAATCTGGACGCATATGAACAACGTCGTGATCGAGATGGCTAGCAGTGGAAACGCCCGGTGTACCTGACTGCCAGTGCCGCGCCGTTCGTAGAAGAAACGGTACATGAGGGAAGCCGCAATGGCCGCAAGGAGCGAAACAATGAGCGCGGTAACAAAAAGCGCGGGGTCAAACTGCTCGCGCACTTTTTCGAGGTTCTCAGCTATGGTCATCAGTTCTAAACTTTTACTCATCGGGGGTCGCTCCTTGTTGGATCTGGTTGATGCATTCGCCGTATTTTGAAAAACTTCTCAGTCGGAACCCGGCCTGATAAAGCAGTTCCGCCCAAGGGGGAATTTCGCCCGTGTTGTTTTTGAACTCACAAACTGTACTCGGGATGGAGACAGAGGCGAGGAAAGGAAAGAGGGCGGCATTGATGCGTTCCGATCGGATGTTCCAATCCACCGCAACCCGACTACCGGTCACGGGGCAAAGAAAGCGCCGCCGATCATAAGAAATGCAGATCGAGGGAACCCAATGCTGGGGGACGGGGTGTCCGAGCGTTGCCGCATGCTTATAAAGAAATGCTGGAAAAGAGGGATCATCAAGGTGGGTGGTGCTCAACCATCGGCCGGGAGCCAATACGCGGCTACGGATCTTGTCGCGAGCCGAACCAAGACGATACTTGATTTCAAGAAAAACGGGTATATCGGCATCCGTCTTTTCCTCGAGGCATCCATACCAACGAGCACGGATTTTTATTTTCAGATTGTCACCGTTAAGCTTCTCATAAAAGGAACTCGTATCGTAAGAATCGAAGTAGATGCTGTTGATGTGACCCAGCGGATACTCGCCATCTGACAGGCAACGCGCATCAAGCAACGTAATCGCGAAATCCGAAAGCAAGTCGGATCCGACAAACTTGCGTTCGTTGACGAGTGCGTCCTTTTCTGAGGGCAGACAAAACATAGGTAATAGAGCTCACCACTTCGTTCATAACGGGGGCGTAGTATCGCATATTGTTCGTTCAAATGTCGATGCTAAAATAGAAATTGCATGTAATCGGTTAGCGACCGGGGGTAGTGGCAGCTCAGTGCGAGGAAAAGCGGAAAGAATTCCCTGACGGAAACTATTTTTACTTTTCTTGTTTTTTTGCTTGACTGTGCGTTTGTAATATGATAAACGTAAGGCATGACAAGAAAACCACCCAAGAAGCAAGATGAACACAAGGAAGCGTTTTTAGCAAAAATGGCAACTCTGTGGCCGGTTGCTAAGGGCTCGCTTACCT
>JBBQIY010000118.1:0-6418 GCA_038325415.1 Kiritimatiellia bacterium | reverse complement strand
TGGCGGTGAGACCGCACTGATCGCTACAGAAGACTGGAATTGCACTGAGACTAATCACCTCTGCGCTTGGCTCTACAGTCTCGACGGAACGAACATCGTTACCACACCGCTCTGCTCAGTCGTCACGAATTCCCCGAAGTTCTCACTCCACTGGACCGCCTTCAGCGAGCTTGATCCATCCGATCCCGACCCGGATGATGACGGAATTAGCACGGCGGACGAAGTCCTCCTGCATCACACGAACCCGAATCTCGCGGATACCGATATGGACGGCATCTCCGATGGTGCCGAACTTGCAGCGGGGACAAATCCGCTCGACGCGGACTGCGATAACGATGGCATTCCAGACGGCATAGATGCGCAACCGCTCATCTGGAACGATGCGAGCGCGGACTTGGACGGCGACGGCTTGAGTCTGGCAGAAGAACTGCTTCAAGGACTTGATCCTACTGTTGCCGACAACATCGATACCGACGGCGATGGCTGGGAAGACTGGAAGGAAATCCTCGCCGGGACTTCTCCAACAGATTTTTCTGATTACCCAGTGAACGGCGACAGCTCGACGAAAATCTTTGATGTGACGTTCACATCAGGATCGATGTCTGGCGCATCCGTATTGCTCGCGGTCGGCGACCACCGGGTGATCTTTAGAAGTCCAGCAACCTCCTACACGCTCACGTTACGCGAAGGCATCGCGCATCCAGTCTCGCTGTACGCAGCGACCGACTGCTCCGCTGCGCTGACCGCGACGATCTCCTCGCCCTTCGCGGCATTCCAGAATCCTCATCATATTTTCTCGGGTGGGGGGACGCTTTCCGGTGGTCGAATCGCGCCCTCTGGTATGATCGCTCAGCCCGTACCCTCTATTGCCCCCGAACGCTTCTGTTTCCACTCTCGGGAAGCCCTCCATGCGACGACATCCGCTTCTCCGGAGATGCGGGGGAGCTGGGTGTGGTGGATGGGCTGTGATCCGTGGAATGGCGAGGGAGACGAGGCAGACCTTCCATACGATGATGTTGACTACCCGTCTTTTTTCTGGAGTGAGTTTCTTGCGGACGGTGCGACCTCCTCCCGTTGGGTTGCCCGCGACGTGACCCGCTGCTCCCTGCTTGATGAGCATCCGGACTGGCTTGCAGACGAGCCTGAAACTTCTCAGTGGAATTTCCCCTACGATCAATATCACGACGAAGACCCCACCATGGGGGAACCTGCTCTCTATGCCCCCGACGAGGGGACCGGCGATGCCGGGCTTCTCGTCCCCGTCAACAACGATGACGATGACGCGAGCGTTTCTACCGACTCCGGCGATGAGGACATGGCTGTCGCGGATAACGACCTTATCGCCTATTATCCACTGGGCCACTTCAACGGCCAATGCTGTCCCTGCCCTGAGCATCAGGTCAAATACGCAGACTCTGCCACGTTGATCTCCGCCTCGGCTCAGCTTAGGCTTTATTCGGATGCCTGTAAGAGCAACGCCATCACAATTCCCTTCACCATTCACGCTGGAGAACCGGTCTACGTCGAAGGGCGATCGAAAAGCTCGTCTCTCGGTGCAGAAGAGATCGTGTGGGAATACACTGACACTGAATCCGAAACGCATCAACTCACCAACGTCTTCACCGTGCTCAGTCAGCGCATCTTTGGCGACATCAACAATGACGGTTCCGTCAGTGCGGAGGACAAGGCAGCCCATGCCTCCCTCGATCCCGCGTTTGGCTTGATCATGCCAGCGAATCCAGAAGAGACTCGGAAAATACAACTCTGTACTAATGTGGATATTCCGGGTCTGCACGTGCTTGCCCTCTCAGGAAATGACGCCTTCCGCGTCTATACGTCAGGGGGATCAGGCTCACCGCTGCTTGTTTCCGGACAGACGGTGACCAACGGCGTTGCTGGCGTTTCGTGGGACACCAGCTCCACCGCCACCCTTTATATCGAGGCGTTTACAAATGGTATTTCAACGCTTACGTACTCCTTCATCGGTACGGATTCCGCCTCCGGCATTGTCTGTCGCGCATCACTCAGAATGACGGCTTGGAGCATGAAGTTCATTGGCTTATGGGAGACTGGAAATCCCGCCAACCGTATTTTCAACCCGACATTGAAGGACGATCCGGCAAGTAGTTTAGCGACTCCAGATTTAAATGGTGAAACATACGGAACCTCACGCAATCAACTTTATCTTGTACAAAATGCAGGGGATGCAAAATTTAAGGCGACGATGCAAATTGAAGTTATACCACCAGATTTTTCGCGTTTAATAAAGCCTGCTGTCTTCAAAAATGGTGTAGCAATTGAGGCCGTTACTTTTTCAAATGACCAAGACGGAATCAGCTTTGAATTTCTCGATCCTGACACATCTTCTCATCGCTCGGATTATGTTGTAAGAGCCGTAATAAACTCTGATGTTAACAACGTACTCTTGGATTCAGGAACGATGCCGCTAACTGTCCTTGGAACAAACGGTGTGTCTTATGGAGAACCAGTAATATCGGGGTCTACGCTGGCGCAGTATGCTGACGATTATGATTTCGTCAATTTTATCATCAACACTTCGCCACTTGCGCTTCCGCATGCAGCGAGACTTCTTCGCCTGTTCCGAGACGGCTCGCCTTCGGCATTGCCTCTGAACAAACAACCGACATCAGTTGCACCAGTTCAAATCAATGCGTTCGCAAACACCGAGGATTACAGTGAATGGCTGACGCACAATTCTGGGGCCGAATTTAACAATATTGGCACTGCAACAATACAAGAATACACATGGGATAAGTTCTCATCCCTATCGGAACTAGTTGCGAATGCGAAACCAATCAATCCGCTGATTGCACTAGATTATGAGCAGTGGGTTGTTTCAGATTTCTATGTTAATACGGTACGTCCTCTTGCTGTAGTTTTTCTTCAGACCAATAGCATTGGTGCTTCTGTAACCTTTCCTTTGGATGGGAGCTATTATACGGAGCCTCTCATGCAATACCACGGTAACGAAGCCCCATTTCAGCCGCCTTGGGTTACCGGAAGAACTGTTTTAGTTTATGATCATGATTACGAAGGGCTTTTCAGCCTTGTTGATGACGCCAACGGCAGTGTTGGTCGCGGTCGCTTGACAAATATTGGCTATCAGTTCACTGTTGAAAAGTTCTACGAGGGAGCAGACATAGCTCGGCTAACAAATATACATATTGTCGCCACTGTCGAGGATATATATGATTTCAATATGGCAGTCGGTGGTGCATCCTCGTCTGCCGCAGGAATACAAATCGGCTATGGCAAAGGAAGTTATGGACAGACGAGGAACTATGGGAAAATATTCCGAACGCGGATTGAAATTGACAAGGACTTTATGCCTAGCGGCAGGGGATTTCCTGACGCAGTCATTCCATAAACATTAATAAGGAGCTATAGTGAGATCGAAATTCTTTATCCTGGCAGTTATTGTCATCTTTCCGAAACTTCTGTTGGCGGACAATCCGGGGATGAGATTCAACGAGTTACTCGCAACAAATTCGATTGAAGAGTTTGTTGTCTGCGTTGAATCTAATCATCTTAACGCTCCACTGATGCCTTCTCAATGGTTCATAAGCACCGTGACACAAGAATCAAGTCGTGAACGACTCACCACTGCAAGGTCTTTCGGTGAAAGTCTTCTCAAACGATTGGACTCCTATTCAACAGAGGTGGTCGTCAAATCAGATCTCTCACTAACTGAGCGACAGGCCGATATTCTTCTGCGATTAGCGTGTTGGATAGGTTCTGTGGAAGGCTACGGGAATACAATTATCGCTTCAAGGGTGCAAGACCTCGCTACAGTCGCTGTCGGTAGACTTGTGGTTAACACCAATTACCCTATGGCCAAAGTGCTTTCTCTAGTGGATCGTTTCGGTGGAAAATGGTATGGTGCGAATTCCCGTGCTGCTGTGTTAGACGAGGAAATCGGCGAGGAGGTTTTCGCCCCTGTTCTCGCAAAAGAGTCTGCAGACGAGAATGCATTGGCCAATGTTTGGATTGTTGGATTTTTGAAAAATGCAGAAAAGAAAAAGAAAATTCCTCTCGGATTCGAACTTCGCGGGGTAGACACAAACATAGTCAATGGCACTGCCATTAGCAGACATCTCGGATTTTTTTTAGATTCCACGCCCGTCGGAGATTTAACCACGCTGGAACGTTGGAATCTCAAACAACACGAACGGTTTGTATGGGGCGTAGAAGCTTCCAAAAATATGGAGAACCTCCGAATGCTTGCGAGATTTCGAGAACTCATTGGATTCTTTCCTGCTTCAGTTCCCTATAAAAATCATCCATTCCATACTCAATCCGAAGCAGCATTTGAGTATGTCTGGCGACCTCATCGGAAAAAGGAAGGCCCAATTTATGGTGTAGCCGCCTCGATGTATGAATCAATTCAGGACGGCGAATTCCTTGATCAAGATACATGGATACAGCATACAAGAGCAAAAGAAACGGAGGAAGTTCAGTGATGGAAAGCGTTGGCTCTATTTCAGGGCTTGTGTCAGGCATCCTATTCGTGATTCCAATCCTGCTTGTCTCATTCTGGTGGGTTATCCTGCCCGCCTATTACTTGATGCTTGTATTCGAACTCCGTTCGATTAGTTTAGTTGAATCGGTGGGCGGCAAGACCATGGGGTTAGTCGGCATCGTCATCGTCCAGATTTTGCTTCCTGTTGTTCCATTGCTTCTTTACCCGTTTATGCCGGGACCGGCGCGAACGGGCGAACCGTTGGGAATGGATATGAAGGCGTACTGGGCGGTCTATACGGGAGTCGCTTTTACTCTGTGTGGATTCGCCGTATTTTACTTTGCCCAATGGGTTCTTATTCGACATAAACTCCGTGAAGACTTGATAAAGTGATGTGAAATCAACATAAGCAGGTGATGATGAGTGTTAAGCCTGTGATAAAATTAAACCATTCAATTCAGATGAGCTTTTTTGTCGATCTGCCCGGCATCCACACGCTCTCACTCTCCGGTAACGCCTTCCGCGTGTGGCAGAGTGCTAACCCTGACCCGACGAATACGCCGATGCTCATTTCAGGGCAGGCTGTGACTAACGGCGTCAATGGCGTATATTGGGGAACGAGCGATACGGCCAGCATCTACGTGCAAGCTATCAGCAATGGCACGTCAATCCTGACCTATTCCTACCTCGGCACAGGCGACGCCAACGGCATCGTCTGCCGTGCTTCGCTGAAGATGACGACGTTCAGTGTCAATGTCATCAATATCTATGAAATGCTGAACGTATGCAATCGTGTACCAAACCCCAAGCAGAACACTTCCAAACGGCTTTTCATCGCAACGGAACCCACCGACGATTTGGCCAAGTTTCGTGTTGCAGGGAGCACGTATCCCGTCGGCCTTTCGGATCAAATTAAGGTAGGGCTGTTCGATGGCTCCACCTGCGTTGAGACAGGGTACTTGCAAAACGATGGCGAGTGGGCGTTTTACATAGCTCCATCGGCGAACGTAAAAACCTACCAGCTAAAGTTTGGAGTCGATCAAAATGGGGACGGAGTGCTGCAAGCTAATGAGTGCGGGCAGGACGTAGACTTTTCCGTCACGGCGTTTAATAGCGCGGAGTACAATACCCAACGTTCTTGGTTGAGCGAGAATGCGGATTTGGCCGCGCCAGTCTACCCAGTCGGCGCGACGATGTTACGGAAATTCTTATCGGAAGACAATTTGCCAGATCCCCCAAGCGACTCTGCGATAGCTGAACTTGTGAACTGTTTCACGCTTGGCAGTCTTACACACAATGCAGGCGAAAGCTTTTCGCCGAGCGGCTCGGGATGGATTTCGAAGTATCCCTGGGATAAATATTCCGATGCTGGCATGACGATTGCCAACTCTGTGGAACTCGAACTCGTGGTTTCCTCTGCGTTGACATCACTTACTAACACTGTTCTCTCGTATTTTGCTTCCCATCCCGACGTAACTGTCTACACAATATCAACTGCATTGACAAACATGCCTATTAATTTTGCTGAAACCAGCCAGTCAAACTTGCAGGAGTATGATCTTCACATCGCATTCGGCCATGCGACAGTCTGCGAACTGGTTCTGGTTTGTGAGTTCGTCAAACTTTCCTCCAATGAAATCAGTGCGGGTACCGTGAGTTGTCAAGGTGTACTTGAGGATTTATATGATTTCAACTACGAAGATGGAGGTCTCGCCCAGCGGGCTGCGAAGGTGCAGTTGGGATGGGATCCAGAGTCGGGTTGGCGTTCAGCAGGAAGAATGTTTTTTGAGAAAGTGCTTTTTGAGAAAACATGTTTCCCATTTCCCTTCATAATCTTCAACAACTAATATAAAATGAAAAATTCCATGCTCACGATTGTGTCGATTTTACTGACATCGGTTTACGCCATCGGGCAAAGTGCCACAGGGCAATCGTCAA
>JBBQIY010000117.1:0-6485 GCA_038325415.1 Kiritimatiellia bacterium | reverse complement strand
GCGAATGGCATCGCCGACGATGCCCTGACGTCGCTTGCTCTGGCCTTCACCAAGCCACTGGTGATTGCTCCGGCGATGAACGTGAACATGTTCAACCACGCGGCGACGCAGAAGAACCTCAACGTGTTGCGTGAACGCGGGGCGGTGGTGGTCGAGCCGGGTGAGGGCGACCTTGCCTGCGGAACGAGCGCTAAGGGCAGGATGTCCGAGCCGCAGATGATTTATGATGAGGTGTGTCGGATTATGGCCGCCGGTGGAAACAGGAAACGTTAAGCATGACGAAGAAAAAATCAGCATTGATCTTGGATGAGGGGTCCGCCGCCAGGATTTACGGGCCCAGAGAATTGGAGGCGATACGAGACCTGACCGATTTAAGGGACGGCGTGATCACCAAGGGTCTGATCGAAAACGATCCCTCGGTACTGGCGGACGTCCAGATCATGTTTTCGGGGTGGGGAGCTCCCGTCCTGGATGCCCGGTTTCTTTCCAGTGCGGTGAAGCTTGAGGCCGTTTTTTATGGTGCGGGTTCGATCCGGTCCATGGTGACGCCAGAGTTCTGGGAGAAGGGGATTCCGGTCACAAGCAGTTGGAGTGCCAATGGAATCCCCGTGGCTGAGTTCACGGAGGCATTGATAATTCTTTCCCTCAAGCGATTCTGGTCTGCATCGCGGCAGTGCACGTCGCGCGCGACGTTCCGGCATCCTGATGTGTGCGGGGCCTACGGCGCGAAGATCGGTCTTGTTTCGCTGGGGATGATCGGGCGCCTGATGGTTGAAAGGCTGAAGAGGCACGATCTTGAAGTGCTAGCATACGATCCTTTTGTGGATCAGGCCAAAGCGGATGCCATGAACCTCAGCGTACGCATGACTTCGCTCGAGGAGCTGTTTGCCACGTGTGAGGTGGTGTCCTTGCACGCACCCAATTTACCCGAGACGCGCGGCATGATTTCTGCGAAGTTGTTTGCCTCCATGAAGATTGGGGCGACGTTCGTTAACACGGCGCGCGGGGCGATCATCGATGAAATTGGGATGGTGGAGACGCTCCAGAATCGACCAGATCTTTATGCCGTTCTCGACGTGACCTGCCCTGAGCCTCCGTTTGAAGGTTCGCCGCTGTACACGATGCCGAACATCGTCCTCACGCCGCATATCGCGGGTTCGTTGGGGGATGAATGCTATCGTATGGGGCAATTTGCGATTGACGAATGTCGTCGATTTCTTGCTGGGCAGGAACTTCTTTGGTGCGTTTCACAAAAGATGGCGGAAGTAATGGCATGAGTAAATCTGTTACCATCCTTGTGCTCGATTCTCAGCCGGTTTCGATAATCAAGAAGAGCCTCGACGCTTCTGATCGGCTCGTCGTGTTGACCTCAAGTCCTGAGTTGGCGCGTCATGCGCTGACGACCATGATCATTAGCGTTTGGGTTTGCGATGTCTCAACGCCAGAGGTTGATCTTAAGTCTCTCGTTGCGATTGCCGAGAATGCGTCACCCGGGATCAAAATTCTGTTCATTGGCCCCAAGCTTGCGGCGATGAAGGTGAATGCCATGCTCACAGCAGGGCATGGCGTTGGATTTTTGGTACGGCCATTTTCTCCCATCGATATCAAGAAGCGTGTTTCTGATTGCGTGGCGGCTTATTTCAGCGATCCTGTAAAACGAGGGAAGACGGGCATTACAACCGATTCAAGCGGAAAGCGAGTTCTGCATGTATCGAACAAGCCGGAATCCCACGAGGCGTCTGCCAGCGGACCCGATCCAGAGCATTATACGCTGACGGAGCTGCTGGGCATTGGCGGAACCGGTACGGTTTTCCTTGCTCGTGATAAGTTTCTGGATATCGAGGTTGCCATTAAGGTTATCAGCCCCGATGTCATCGCTGATCCTGACATCCTGAAATCGTTCAAGGACGAAGCGCGAATCGCGATGCAACTTTCACATCGAAACATCGTGCGCATTTACAATTTTAGTTCCTATAACGACTGTTACTATATCGTGATGGAATTTCTGCGAGGGCAGACGCTCCGCGACGTCATCATCGAGAATGAGTCGCTGTCGATTACGACGACGTGCAGGATTGTTCTGGCTTGCGCGGATGCGCTCGAGTATGCGCACGCCAACAATGTCACGCACAATGACATGAAGCCCGAGAACATTTTCATCACCGAAGCAGGAGAGGTCAAGATCATTGATTTTGGAACCGCCACACTTAAAAACAAGGCGAAGGAATTAAGCCACATCATCGGCACGCCCGAGTACATCAGTCCCGAGCAACTCCGATGTGAAATCGCAGGGCCTCCTACTGACATCTATGCACTCGGTATTATCACCTACCTCATGTTGATGGGACGTTTCCCATTCCTGATTGATACGACGGTTGAAGATCTTCTCAATGGCGTTCGACCCGACTTCAGCGCATTTCCCGAATCGCTTGCCGCAGTGCTGGGGAGGGCAACCGCCTACGAGCCCTCCTTCCGCTATCAAGACGTGATGGAGTTTGCTCAAGAACTCTTATCGGTATGTGGTTGCACAGAACTATGTGCTAACACCAGCAGCCTCATAGAGATCGTTTCGAGTGCTGCAACTCAGAAGCAGCCTATTTAATATTCACGCCGCTGGTGACGCCCAAGACGGCTTGCATAACCGATATGGCGACGAAGGCAATGATGAGAGCCACGACGAAAATCATGATAGGCTCGAGTGCCGTTGTAAAAATCGTCACGTTTTTGTTTAGTTCGCTTTCGTAGCGTTTGGCGATATGCCCGAGTGCCGCTGGCATATTGCCTGTTTGTTCGCCAATGGCAATAAGATCGATGATAATGCGGGGAAAGACGCCGCCGACGGCCAGGGGCCCTGAAATCGTCGTTCCATCCGTAACCCGTTCGCGAGCTTTCGAAAGTTCGTCTCCGATGACGGCGTTGCCGACCGTTTGGCTGGTAATTTTGAGCGCTTGCAAGACGGGGACTCCGTTCTCGAGAAGCGATTGTAAGGTGCGTGCAAAGTTGGCGTAGATGGCACTGGCAACGATGCCCTTGATGAGGGGCATTTTTAGTTTGAACCCGTCCCAACGGCGTCTGCCGGAAGGCGTCTTGATCCATTTACGGAGCGCGTAGACGACACCAATGAGTACGAGGAGAGCGAAGAGGGAATAGTGCTGAAACCAGTCGCTGGTAGCGATCAGCATTTTTGTCATGGTGGGAAGCCCATCGGGTCCCATTTCATCGAAGATGGTCTTGAACTTGGGGAGGATGTAGGTCATCGCAAAAACGGCGACGGCGAAGCCCATGATAAGTACAATGACGGGATACACCATCGCGCTCGTAACCTTGGATTTAATTTCGTTGGCTCGTTCGTAGTGCGTGATCAGACGATTGAGTACATCGGTCATTGCGCCGCTAGCCTCGCCTGCGCGAATCATGTTGATGTAAATGGGCGTGAACACCTTGGGGAACTTTTCGAGAGCTGTTGAGAAGGTGGCACCTTCGATGATGGAGTCGCGAAGCGCGGTGATCACTTGAGAAGGACCGCTTTCGCCATCGCCGCGCGAGGCCAGGCAGTTGAGTGCATTGCCGAGCGTCATGCCGCCATCGAGCAAGTCGCAGAGTTCGCCAGTAAAAAGCAGAACTTCCCGGCTACTCATGTGGTTTTGCCGAGTCAGCTTGAAAGTGGATTTACCCGCTTTTGTTGCGGCGGCCTTACGCTTGGCCTTGGCAGAATCGGACTTCTGCGTCAGGTTCAACGGAACCAGACCCAGCCTTTCAACCGCTGCAATCGCGGCACGCCGATCCCCCGCCTCGATCTGGCCGGTGCTTTTGACCCCTTCTCGGCTCTTGGCCGTATATTCGAACTGTGGCATGGCAGCAATTCTCCCGCAGGGTCGTCAGGCGATCCTGCTAGATGCGTTCAGGTGTAGAAATTCCCAGAAGATCAAGGCCGTTGCCCAAGACGGTTGCGACAAGACCGCAAAGGCGCACGCGACTTTCTCGGACGCCAGACTCCGCCTTCAGGAACGGGAGGCGCTGGTAGAAGGAACTGTAAGTTTGGCTGAGATCATAGAGATAGTCCGCAAGCATGCAGGGCCGGTACGACAGCGCGGCTTTCTTGACCGCTCCCGGGAACATGGCGATCTTCAACGCGAGCGTTCGCTCGATGGCATCGTTGAGAAGGAGGGGCTGGGATTCGGGGTCACCGTCCGGGAACTGCTCTTTGTACTTGTTTCGGACGCTTCGTATGCGGGCGTAGGCGTACTGAAGGTAGGGCCCCGAGTTTCCGTCGAGCGCCAGTGCCTTTTCCCATGTGAAGGTAATCAGCGTGCGCGGATCTTGGCTGAGGTCGGCATATTTGACTGCGCTGATGCCGATCTGAGCGGCAAGTGTTTTCGCCTCCGCCTCTGGGAGTTCCGGCCGACTTTCCTTGATGACCGCCAGTGCGCGTGATTCTGCTTCGTCGAGCAGGGCGTCGAGCTTGATGACATTGCCTTGGCGAGTCGAAAAAGTGCCTTCGGGGAGTCGCATCAGACCAAACCAGACATGGACGAGATCGACGCTTTCAGGCGCGATTCCCGTCTTGCGGCAAATTGCGAAGAACTGCTTAAAATGAAGTTGCTGGCGCTCGTCGGTGACATAGATGATTTTTTCTGGCGAAAATTCGCGTACGCGAGAGTCCACCGTGGCAAGGTCCGTCGTGGCGTAGTTGAAGCCACCATCGCTCTTGCGCACAATCGCGACGCCGAGGTTCTCTTCGGACATATCCACGATGGTTGCGCCTTCGCTTTCCTTGGCCAAACCCGCTTTCTCGAGCCGATCCACAATGCCCGCAAGGGCGTCTTGATAAAAACTTTCTCCGCGCGTCATATTAAAGCGGATGCCGAGGCGCTTGTAAATCCTGTCAAACTCAATGAGCGAAAGGCGTATGAATTCTGTCCAAAGCTTGAGATTCTCTTCATCGCCTTGCTGGAGCTTAACGAGTTCCGCGCGACATTGATTCATCCACGCTTCGTCGTCTTTCGCCTTTCCATAACTCAGCACGTAAACGCGCTCGAGCTCGGAGGCGGGGGCTTCGGCTAGTTTTGCTTGGTCGATGAAATGGCGATAGCCCATGATGATGATGCCGAACTGCGTGCCCCAGTCGCCGATATGGTTGTCGGCAAGTACCTCATATCCCAATGCGCGATGCAGCTTATCAAGCGCCGCGCCGATAATGGTCGAACGAATGTGACCAATATGCATCGGCTTGGCGACGTTGGGGCTGGAATAGTCGATGACGACCTTGCGTCCGACTCCGCACTGCGGTATGCCCGTGTGGGCATCGGTTGCGATGAAAGCGGCACGATCGGCGATGAAAGCATCTTCAAGCGTAATATTGATGAATCCAGGCCCTGCCACTTCGAGCTTGCGCACGATGCCAGGAAATTCAGCGCCGGCAATGATTTTGTCCGCGATGGCGCGTGGTGACAGACGAAGCGCTTTCGCTAGGGCCATGGCGTCGTTGCATTGGAAGTCACCGAACTCAGGATTGGCAGAAGCGATGACGCGTCCCGCCTGTGCGGCTTCGGGACTTTCTGGAAATACTTGAGCAAATCGTTTTCCGAGAAGATCAGTCAGAAGATCTTCGATGAGGGTGGCGCCGGTTTGCACGCCTTCTTTTTTGGAATTCATATCATCTTAATATACTCGAAAACCCGAGAATACGCATCAAAATAGTTTGGTTGACATCCAGTTGCGAGTCGTGAGTTGCGAGTAGCGAGTGAGAATTAAGCACAGAAAGGAGGAAGGAAGAAGGAGCAAAGGCTTAATCGCCATGCGAGGTTTGTCAATCAGGTCATTCATGTCAAAGATGTCGGACGAGTCAGACGGGTCAGACAGGTTCGACAAAGCGAACGCATTCAGCATAATAAAATGAATAAAATGGATCCATTGTGTTTAAAAATTCCTCCTGTTGACATTTTCTGCCAGTTGGGTATAAACTTGACCCGAACTCAGGTTGAGGTATCCCCATCAGGAGGCAAAGATAATGGAAATGAAACATGAACTGCGGACCCCGGATCAGATCTTAGGCGTGGCCCTCGAGAAGGAATCACAGGCGCGTGATTTTTATGAACAGCTTGCCTTGGATTGCTCCGTGGATTTCGTAAGGGAACTACTGGAAACGCTCCATAACGAAGAGTCCAAGCATATGCATCTGATCCAAAAGATGATAGAACGACTCGGGACAGGCAGGCACCTCACTTAGGTGCCGATTTAGCTATGGAACCGATTACGATTCGATATAAAATGACTGAGCCTGAGTTCTTGCAGGCCTGCACAGCACCTTGGTCTGTGAACTGGCAGAGCACGGTGTCTAACTTGGGGGTGGGATTCAATTTAGTTGAATCCCACCAAGAATACAGAAGTCAGGAGTCAGAATACAGCATTGATTCTCAACACGTTATGCACAGTTGCAAACTTCTTCCGTGGTGTCACGAGAACAGAGACATGAATTATTTCGC
>JBBQIY010000116.1:0-6520 GCA_038325415.1 Kiritimatiellia bacterium | reverse complement strand
GACATTTCCACATCCCTTGGATATTTACGGGGAATTGAGAATTTCATGCTGGATATGATGGACGACCCCGAAGGGCTGCACCGCCTGCTGACCTTTCTCCGCGACGGCATCCTACGCACCCACGAGCAGGCCGAGGCGGCAGGAGACTGGGGGCTGAGCGCCCACCAAAACCAAGCGATGACCTACGCCGAAGAATTGCGCGATCCCGCCGCCAACGTCAACGGCGTCAATCGGAAAGACCTCTGGGGCTATATGGCAGCACAGGAACTGACGTCCGTTTCGCCGGAGATGCACGACGAGTTTACGCTGCAATACCAGTTACCCATTCTTAAAAACTTCGGATTGGTCGCCTACGGTTGCTGTGAAGACCTGACCCGCAAGATCGACATCCTCCGCCAGATCCCGAACCTGAGGCGCATCGCCGTCTCGCCGTTTTCCCGTGTTGCCAAGTGTGCCGAGCAGATCGGTCAGGACTACGTACTGAGTTATCGTCCCAGCCCGGCAGACATGGTGAGCTACGGCTTTGACCCGGATCGCATTCGATCCGTTCTGAAACGAGATCTGGAGGCATGCAAGGAATGCCATGTCGACATCACACTCAAGGATGTCGAGACGGTTCAGGGCGATCCCGATCGCATCCGGAAATGGGTCGCCATTACCCGCAACGTGATCGACGAACTCTCGTGTTAGCCCGATAGCCTGGCTATAACGCCGCAACGGACTTGGTATACACCATCCCGCCGGCGCGGGCAACTGGATTGTCTTCAATCCACTTGCCACAGAGGCCTTCAACCACTTCGCGCTTTTGCGACAGCGACTCGGCGGCAGCAATTTTACTTGAGAATGGCGCAGCGGCGGTCTCGAGTCTGCGGATACCGCGACGGAGGTGTCCGGCTTTATCCTGCCACCCGAGAACACTGGCTCGGGCAAGCGCGTCCACCATCCAGATATCGGCAGAAACTCCTTCACCTCCACCCCATCCACCCGTGGAATTCTGAGTCTCTCGGATGTGGTTAACCGCTCCATCGACAACCGTAAACAACTCAGGAAAACGACCCGTCTCGTAAAGCTTAAGCAAAGCAACGGTCGCAATGCCGTGGTTGAAAATAGATCGTTCTGTCGCCGCTCCAACTCTCCCATCGGCAGCCTGCATCGCCCGGAACGCCTGAGCCGCTTTCGACACAACTGCATCGCACGCATCGCCTTCGTCCGAAACGAGCGACATCATGGCAAAACCCGTCACGGCGGGAATGTATTCGGCACTACCGCCCCAATGCGCAGGATTCCATGTGCCATCCGCTTCCTGAGCCGATATCAGCCATTCGCTAGGTGAGGCCACGGCATCGTTAATCGCCACCACACGCTCCACGCCGTCTTTCGACGAAACCGGCGGCACCATCAAAATCACCACCACGGCAGCGGCTGCGGCCGAAGCCAGCGAAGCAACGGCGCATCGCATCATCAACCGACGTTTGACAATCGCCTTCATCACCTCGCCCGAAATGTCGCGAAACTCGCGCTCTGGCACGGCACGCAACCGGGATACGATATCCTCGTATCCATCTGGTGCTTCTTGCTTGCTTGCATGCTTTTTTTTTCGTTCGTTCATAACATTCTCCTTCGGGCAGGCACAACGGCCTGCCCCTACATCGGGCGGTCGCAACTTCATCATTCATCAATCACACTTCATACTTCCCACGGTCTGCCCTTCTTCATAATTCGTAATTCATAATTCATAATTTTTTCACGCATCTTCTGCATCGCTGCCGACACACGCGACTTCACCGTTCCTGTCGGCACGCCCATAATTTCTGCCGCCTCCGCATACGCCATTCCCTGCATCACCACGAGCACAACGGCCTCGCGGAGGGGCCGCGACAGACAACCCAGCGCAAACTCAGCATCCCCCTTCTCCCCGCGCATCGACGGAGCGTCCTCCATCTGATCCGCCTCCTTCCCGTAGCCCTCCATCAACTTGGCTTTGCGACTGCCGTGTCGGATAGAGTCGATCATCACCTGTCTCGCAATGAGATACAAGAAAGTGGTGAACTTGGCACTTGGTTGATAGCGGTGTCTCGCCCGGTAAAGTTTGAGAAACGCCTCCTGAGCTAGATCTTCAACATCTCTATAAACGCCACTGCGCGCAAAAAAGTTCATTACGGACTGCTGATGTTTTTTAACGAGCAACGAAAAGGCAGGCAGATCATCGTCCCGAGCACGCAACATCAACGCAATATCCTCGGCGGCCGACGCCTCCTTTTCGACAGAGGCATGAGACTCCGAAGGAACAACGGACCCCGCATCCGTATCCTCAATCGCTCTCCAATCATCTCGCTCTTTTTTCATATCGGTTCCACCGCATGCAATCCCTCCGAGGGCACAGACACCTATCCCCGTTCATTCCATTGTTGAATCGTACATCGAATCCAGTCGCCCCGTTTATCAAAACTTAGATGCCAAGTAAAGTGGGTAGTAGCGGCGGGCCAGCGCGTCCTCGCTGCCAGCGTTCCGGCCGCTCATGATGACGCTGAACGGCGGATGATATTTTTCAGAAAACGATTTCAAACTCTTCGCCTGAGTCACGTTTCCCGCCTTGACCTCAATAGGGATGACCGATCCGTCGCTGTCGGTCAAGAACTCGATCTCTGCCGTTCCCTCGCGCCAGCAGACGAGATTAGTCCGCCCCGCCGCTGTAAAGGCCTGTGCAACTGAATTCTCGGCAATATACCCCTTGTAAGTTCCAAACGAGTAATCGAGAAGGGTTCGAACGGGAAGATCGCTCAGTGCTCCCAGCATTCCGATGTCGAAGACAAACAGTTTGAAAGAGTTTTCCTTCATGTAGGCGGAAAACGGCAGGAGTCCACTATTGACAATCGGAACGCGCAGAATCAAGCCAGCGGCTTCCAACCAGTCAATCACGCCCGCTAGGCGTTCGTAACCCTTGATCCCCTGTAATACATCTTTAGCGCCAGATCTCGCAAAATAGATTTAGGTTTGAGCGACCCGGAAAATGCAGTAGAGAAATCCTCAACCCCCTCGAAGTTTACGTAATGGACGCACTTAAACCGTTCCGCCCCAAATGTCTTGAGTATAAACGTTTTTCCTACCTGACGGGCCCCTTGAAGCAGCAAGGGTTTCCGGTGGCGGGATTTTTCCCACAACACTAACTTTTGAGAAATATCTCTTTTCATACCTATAAAATAGCCTATTCATGGACTTTCTTCAACAACTTTATCCAAAATATGTGAAAATGTCATAGGACTTTATCCTAAACACGTGAAAACGTCGTACGACTTTCTCCTAAAACCGTCTGATGGCAGTCCGTCAATTGTCGTGTCCGCCGAACTGGAGGTTGTAATAGTAAGCGTAGGCACCGTCGACCGCCAGGAGCTCGGCGTGCGTGCCACGTTCCACAATCCAACCACCGTTTTATCCTTCGGACTTCATTCCTTCAAGCACTGCGACGGTTGCCCGCGCTGTTTCGTCCCACGAAAAACGTGCGGCGCGTGCACGAGCACGTGACACCCATGCTTCACGTGCCGCCGGGTCCAGCGCAAGCAGCTTCTTCATCGCCGTTGCAAACGCATCGACGTCGCCTGGAGTCGCATACTCAACCGTATCGCCACCGACCTCGGGAATCGAGCCCTCGCGCGTCGTAATCACGGGAACGCCAGCACTCATCGCTTCCAGCACCGGCAACCCAAATCCCTCGTATTTGGACGGAAAAACAAAAAGGTCTGCACCTTGGTACAGGGCTGCGAGATCCTGCCCCATGACATACTGCAACCGCACGACGCGGCCTTCCTCTGGCAATGCGACGATCGCCTGCTCCACTTCCGCTTCGCCGCGGCGCGGTTTCCCGATCACCACGAGCTTATGCGGAATGTCACCCATGATCTTGCCAAAAGCGCTCACGCCCGTCTCCATGCTCTTGTGTGGATACGTGTTTGACACCATCAGAATATAGGGATCGGCGCTCCGGGTCAGCACCATCACGCGTTCCGCCACGAAGTCGCCAGGATGCATGACCGCGAAATCGGCGTCGGCGGAAAGGGGAATCGGCTTAATCTTCTCAAATTGAGTCTTCGTAAATTTCACGATCTCTTGCCGAGAGAATTCGGATATCGTCAGCACCGCCTGACTACGGCGGAGAGAACTTTTAGTGAACTGCTTCGTAAAGAACAGTCCCAGCTTTGAAAAATCTTGAGGGAAATGCTCGTACTGCATATCGTACACGGTCGTTGCTTGCGGACATTTCACAAACAGCGGCGCAGTGTTCCCTGGATTCCAGAGCACCTCGATTCCGTTGGCCGCGATCACGCGCGGCAAGGTGAACTGTTCGCGAAGGACTCGTCGAAGTCGCGACGTTGCTTTGACGCGCATGTCGACCAATACGACGTTTGGCAACGACATCAAATCCCGCGCCAGCACTTGGCGATTCTCCACATTGGTAAAGACCACAAACTCGTGCTGGGGAAAATTCTTAGCGGCCGCTTGCAGCGTCTTGCGCAGATAAGTCTCGCTTCCGCCGACTTCTCCGGGAATCATAAATAGGGCATTGACTCCAATTTTCATGTCAATTGCTCCTTGTCATGCGGGTGTAGCAGAATACAATGCCCCAACTGACGAACCGATGCAGAAACGTCGAGAATGCCCATCGCCCCGCATCTTGCCTGACACAAGCGAAGCCCTCTTCAAACTGTCGCACATAGCCCTTCCCGCTGATCGAATGCGGCGTCCAACGGAAGTACGCCATCTCGGGCCGCCTCACCAGGATCCCGCCGCCCTGTCGCCAGAGCCGCAGTGTCAAATCATAATCCCATGCCGCGTTCAGATCGGCTCGCAGCGGACCCGCCGCTTCAAACGCGCTACGGCGGAACACCATCGCTGGTTGCGAAATATAGTTCATCGTCCGAAGGATGAAGCGGCACGAAAACGGATACCAGAATTCCTTAACCCCAGTGATGAACCGGCGGATTTCAATCCCCTCCGCATTCACAATCGGACAATGTCCGAAACAAAATGCTTTCTTCGGGTGCGCTTCAAGCGCCTCAACGGCGCGCCTCAGCGCATGTTCCGCATAGAGATCATCGGAGTTAAGCCAGCACAGATACTCCCCCGTAGCCATCGCTAGTCCCTTATTGATCGCATCAGCCGGCCCCGCGTCTTTCGACGAAATGAATTTCGTGTGGGAGTGTGTATACCGTGCCACAATTGCGGCTGTGCCATCGGTGCTACCGCCATCCATGATGAGATGCTCTACCTCCAGCCCCTCCTCACGTTGCATCGCAACCGTGCGCAGGGTCTGCTCAATATACTTCTCCGAATTAAAACTCGGGGTAATGACGGAAATTCGCTTCATAGTTGATCTGGTGCTTAATATTACCAGAAACGCCGCCATCTATATATCGTTTTTCTGGAAACATGCCGACAACTCCTCAACGAGTCGATAGACCAATGTGCATGGATTCTGCCGCCACGGAGCACCCCGATCAGGCGATAGTTTCCACTGTTCATGCAACTTTTTTGCTCGCACAATGGCTACTGAACAATTATCGCTCCGCGCCAGCATCTGATGAATTTTCTTTCCCATATCACCCTTCCTCCTCGGCAAGAACGGGAGTCAAACCACCAAAGAAAGGAATTGCGCCAAATTTTCCTTCAATATAGTTTTCTTCAATATTCGCGTCCTTTCTCACTTTAAACTCGGCAAGCGAATATAACTCGGTTGCTCCATCTCGCTTCTTCTCGCAAAACCAGATCTGATCGCGGCGTAGATTGCCGTAAGCGAGTAGATTCGTGTCATGCGTCACAAACACAAGTTGTGCACTCTTGGGATTTGTTTTAGACGAATTAAAGAGCATGACTAGACGCCGCGTTACATGAGGATGCAGCTTTGCCTCCAACTCATCAACAAATGCAACCTTACCAGTCGCTAAGATATCCAGCCATGGCCCTGCGAGCCGAAAGACCTTGGCCGTTCCGGCTGATTCGTCTTGCTCAAGAGAGAAGCTGACTGGAGCAGCATCCACATCATCGCCAGAGGATCCCTGCCGCGACATGAAAACTTCCGAGAGAGAAGGCCCTTTCTCCTCAACAAGCTTTCGCAGCCCCTCTGGAAGCTTATCAAGAGGGACTTCCCGACTCTCAATGTCTTGAATTGTCGGATCCGCCTGCCGAACAAACTGAATAATTTGGTCATGGGTCTTAGGGTTCGCCAACTGCCTACCCGTGTAAGCTTCATACCGTTCGTCATCGGCACCAGACAAGACAACAAGACGGCTGAACCAAGCCATGATTGCTTTCGACAGTGTTCCGTTTTGCTGATCAAGTTTGGACAAGAACAGAGAATTATCAAGCGTATCACACTCCTTGCCGCTTCCTTCTGGAAACTTATTTGAAACATCAATTCCATCGTAAGCTCGCGTAAACAACGCATACTCTTCGTTTCGTTTCCCACTCGACCGAAGAAGCCATTCCGAGACGACCGCCTTTGTCGTCACCTCAAAGCCATAGCGAT
>JBBQIY010000115.1:0-6560 GCA_038325415.1 Kiritimatiellia bacterium | reverse complement strand
CGCTCGGCAGTGGCCGGACTCCAGCAGACCTCCGAGACATTTGAGGAGGCGGCGGCGAACATGGGGGCGTCTCCCTTGGTTTCGATGCGACGCATCACACTCCCACTTATCACCGCCAATCTCATTGCTGGGCTTCTCCTCGCATTTGCCTTCAGTATGCTCGAAGTCTCAGACAGCCTCATGCTGGCACAACAGGCACAGTTTTATCCCATCACGAAAACCATCTACGAACTCTTCCAACTTCTCGGCAACGGACGCTACATCGCCTCTGCACTCGGCGTCTGGGCGATGGTTTTCTTAACGGTCACGATCACCGGCGTGAGCCTGCTTCTGGGCAAAAAGATGGGTGCTATTTTTCGGGTTTAACCATGTCTGATATTCTCATCCTCCCCCTCATCGCAGCGGCCTTAGCCGCCATCGCTTGTGGCAGTGTCGGCACCCTGACCCTAGTGCGACGCAACACCTACGTCGCTGGCGCAGTCTCGCACTCCGTTCTCGCTGGTCTTGGACTGGCACAGTTCCTTACGGTTGTCCACCACGTCACTTGGTTCACCCCCACGTTCGGTGCCATTCTCGCTGCTATCGCGGCGGCACTGGCGATCGTCTACATCCAAGCGGGCAAGCACGGCGACAACGATGCTGCGCTCAGTGCGGTCTGGGCCGTCGGCATGGCCATCGGTATGGGCTTCATGAGCATCACACCAGGCTACCAAGCCGATCTCATGAACTACATGTTCGGCTCGATCCTGCTCGTCTCCCCCGGCGATGTCCAGACCATGTTCGCGCTGGATTTACTTATCGCAATCGCCCTCGCCCTTTGCTGGCGCGGCATCCTCTCCGTCAGCTTTAATAATAGGCTCGCCTCAGCGAGAGGCGTTAAAACGACTTTCTTCGAAACTGTCATCTCGCTTTTAACGGCCATTGCCGTCGTACTTCTCGTCAAGATCGTCGGCATTGTGCTCGTGATCGCGCTGCTGACACTTCCCGCCATGGCCGCGAGGAATCTCTTTAGACGTCTTGTACCCATGATGTTCGCCGCGATGCTCGTTGCCCTTGCCTCCATGGCGGTTGGAATCGCCGCAAGCTGGTACGGCGACTTGCAGCCCGCCGCACCGATTGTGCTTTCCGCTGCGCTCTTCGCCGTGATCACGCATGTCATCAAACACCTACTACAAGTAAGACGAATACGAAACGCCAAACATCCTACCCGAACAGTCGCTTAGCGACGGAGAACCATGCTGCCGGGTGGATGAGATAGAAGTGGCAAACCTTTCCGGTCAGTTTTTCGATTTCGTTGCGCAGGCCTTCGTTCATGGGATTCATTAGCCCCACAAGTAGCTCGTCCGCAATTCCAGCGAAAGGGATCACGCCTTTTATCTTCATGTATTCGATCGGCAATGTCATTAACGCTTCGTTTGGAATCTCAAAAAGGTCAAGAGGAATAGGGGTGAAGTCAGTTTGCTTTTGCATGGCCTCAAATGCCGCCGTCGTATACTCGGAATGCCTCTCCTCAAGCTGACCCAATGCCGATATCAGAATGGCGACATCGGTGAGAGGATGATCCATAAACACATGCAAGAGGTCCATGCAAATATCCTTGGGGAGGAGACCGCTGTCTTTCCATTGCCAGACAATCTCGATCTCCGCCTTAGCCGCGTCGCTCGCCCAAGATTGGACGCCAGCATATTGCGGTTCAAGTTGGGTTGTCTTAGAAACAACTTTTTTTTCAGCCTCGAAGAATAGGGTGGACGTATCCGATCCTGTGCGCTGCGAGGGCCCAAGTGCCCCCTTGGCAACGATCATCTCGGCAACTCGAGCAGCAGACATCGCTTGAGGGTTGTCTTTAAACGACTTAAGCTTTTGGGCGATCATGGAGGCATGCTCCCGATCTCCCTCTTTGAGTAATGCTTCAGAAAGTTTTATGAGTATGGAAACTTGTTTCTCGACGTCACCCGTCTGCTCATAGGCCACAGCGAGAAACTCCAGCCCAGTCCGATCATCCGGCATCGTCTGAAGCATTTTCTCGAAGAAGCCGATCGCTTCAATCAGTTTAGGATCTATTTCTTTTGGCATTTCAGAATTCGTAATTTGTCATTCGTAATTCACCACTCGCCTCTGACGAATGGTGCTACTCATCGCGATAGGGGCGTTCCTTCTCAAACAAAATCATGCGGCTCTTGAGGTTTGCCGCTTTGAGCATATCGCCCTTGTTGATATAGAGTGCTTCGGCCCGCTTGGTTACCTCAATCGCTTTTCGGAAATTGCGTAGTTCGGCATAAGCGGTCGCTACGACGATAAGATAATCTGGATCTCGGTCTTTTAATGCGCTACTCGCTTGCTCTGCCAGCTTGAGCGCGGTCTTGCCATCACGGATCTCAGGATAGGGCGACGTGCACAGGAGCCAAGCCAGCGTCATCTGATATTCATGATTCCGCGGATCGGCTTCGTAGGCAGATTTCGTCTGCTCATAGAGATCGCGCGCCATAACCAAACTGCGCTTATACGCCTCCTCCTCCGCTTTCTTCTTAAAATCAAGGGTAATACCCGCCAATTTAAACTTTGTCTCGACGTCAGCCTTATCAACAGCCTTGATGTAGGCTTCCTCAGCAGAGATGATTCCCTTGGAAGCAAGACGCGTAAGCTCATCGCCGAAGGTCTGCATGCCAAGAGCTTTCCCTGTCTGGATAACTGACGGTAACATGTGAGTTCTGGCCTCACGAATGAGTGCCGCAACGGGGGTATTCACCACAAGAATCTCGAAGGCCGCAACTCGCCCTCCCCCTTCCGTACGTTTACAGAGCGTTTGGGCGACGACGCCTTTAAGCGTATCCGAAAGCATCGAGCGAATCTGATTCTGCCGTCCTTCTGGAAACTTGTCGATCATACGTTCGACAGCCGTAGAGGCCGTGTTGGTATGAAGGGTAGCAAAGACAAGATGCCCCGTCTCAGCCGTTTCAATCGCAATCTCCATCGTCTCGAGATCCCGCATTTCTCCCACGAGCACAATGTCGGGATCTTCGCGGAGTGCCGCGCGCAGAGCACGAGCAAAACTCGTCGTATTTCGATGGACTTCGCGCTGGTTGATGACACACTTGTGAGGCTTATGCACGAACTCGACTGGATCTTCGATCGTGATAATGTGTTCCTCTCGACGCTTATTGATAAAGTCGATCAGGGCGGCAAGCGTTGTCGACTTCCCACTGCCCGTGGGTCCAGTAATGACGACGAGCCCCTTCGAAAGGAAACAGAAATCGCGGAGGACTGATGGCAAGCCCAAATCTTCGAACGTGGGGACGCGCTCTGGAACGACACGGAGTACGCATCCAAACCCTTGGATGTCTCGAAACCCGTTCACACGAAAACGGGCAGTGCCGGGGATTTCGTAAGCGCAGTCTGTATCCCAAACGCCCATAAGCTCTTCGTAGTTTCGACTCGGGATAATTTCTTTTAGAATCGACAGAATCTCTTCACTTGAAAAGGGCGGTTCGCCTTCAATTGCGCAAAGCGAACCATGGATTCGCACGTAAGGGGGTCTACCTGCACTCAGGTGCAAATCGCTTCCGAAACCTGTTACGAGCGCATGAAGATATCTATCGATTTTAGCCATTTACTTGATCCGGTAGCCTCTTTGCGACTGCGACTCGATATTAAACATTTCTTCCTCTGTCCTGTCACCAGGCTCCTTCAGAGAACCGTCGAGAATACCACGCCCGAGGACAGCATTCTTCGGCAGACCGGCGCTCTCCTCGATCGTAGTACCATCGACAATGCCGACCGATACGAAGACGATGATCTCGTACTGCGTCTTCTCTCGTGACTTCCAGCCGAAGAGGCGGGGCCCGATCCAAGGGATTTTCCGTAGCAGAGGAATTCCAGAATCGGTATTGCCCTCCTTCGTCTCAGTCAAGCCACCGATCACGGCCGTTTTGCCATCACCCATCGCGAACGTCGTAACAAGGCGCTGAACCGAAATGATTGGATAGGTGTTCCCATCGCTAATTCTTTTATACCCTCCTTCTCCCTGGGTTTCATCCAAAGTACTGATGGAAGGAACGATCTCGACGGTGATTAGCCCTGTGGGACTAATACGTGGAGTCACATCAAGCGTAATTCCATAGCTAAAAAAGGCATCTCCGACCCAAGGGTCTCCACCGTCTATTTTGCCAGGTATCGTCGCCAATTCTGAAGAGGTCTGAGAAGCTGCATTATTTTCCCCTGGCGTCGTCGTTATTTTGACATTAGGCTCCCGAGTGGTCATATCGACTTTCGCAGTCGTTCCGTTTTGGACAATAATCTTGGGATTCGAGAAGATTTGGACGCCGTCCATTTGTTCAAAGGCACTCATGGTCAGGCCGAAGTCAGTAATCGAAAGCACACCACCAAACCCAGAAGCTTTCTTCCACGTGAGGTCTTCCATCGCAAGTCCGGAAAGATTCGCTCCTGTGTATTTCTCAGGAATAAGAGTCCCCGTTGTCTTCGTCACGTCATAACCCGACGCCCTCTCAACTCCAGTAGCCGAAACCCTCTTCGTACGGTTAGCAGCCGTTGTCGTGTAATCAAACGTATTGACGGTTGCATCGGAAACCTGCAGGCCACCCTTCAAGCCCTTGATGGATGCCCCGAAGTTGGCCAGTGAATCCCACTTCATGCCCAGCTTCTTACTCGCTGAAGAGGTGAGTCGGGCGAAACGAGCCTCGATGTAAACCTGACGAGGGGGAACGTCTAAAGCCGCAATGATGCTCCGGCAGCTCTCGAGTTGCTCCTGAGTGCCCTTGACCACAACGATATTGGCAGCGGGGAATGCAGCGGTGATCGATTTCGTATCGACCCCGGTCCTAGGTTGTGCCGTCGTGTTGGTCTCAAGAGCAGAGATTCCTAAGGTGTACTGAAGAATGCTGGAAACCGTCTCAGCTTTCGCATGTTTGAGTTCGAACGTCTCCGTAAAACGAGGTAATTCGGTCTCAACCGTAACCTTCTCCCGTATGATGTAAATGGTAGATCCGCGGGGTTCTTCTTTCAGTTCGAGCCCGTATGGAGCGACAATGGCGCTGAGCCCCATGCTCCACTCAACGTTGTCAAGACGCGCACTGACGAGATGAGGGATCGTATTCGTCCAGCCCGAGATGATGTTAGCACCCGATGCTTCGCGAAATGCACGGACCACGTCGGGGAATGGGGACTCCTCGAAAGCCATCGAGACGCGCACCGTGCCATCTGACTCTGGGACTGCCACTCCTGATCCGTTCGCGGCAATCTGAGGCACGGTTTCCGACTGAATAGCTTCAGTGGCGACAGGATCGGCGACAAGGATATTTCCATCCGCTATGTCCACGACAGGAGCGATTGCAACATCGTTAGCAACGGCATCCTGATTCGCCGTTACCGCGATAGCGTCAACCCCAGAGGTTTCTTCGTCAGTCGTCGTCTCCGTAGCGGCACCAGGCTCTGCGGCTGGAACAACAGGCTCCATCACCATCGGTACAGCAGGCTCCATCGCGGCTGGAACAACAGGCTTTGCTTCAACGTCATTCAGGATTGAGGCGATGGTCTCATCGACTGCGGTGTCCTGTGCTGGAATCCAAGTTGTGGACAAGGCGATCACCGCCATAAGTGCCAATGTCGACATCGAATACATTTTATTCATTTTATTCCTCACATCCTCTTTAGGTGATCATGCGACGGCTTTATCCAAAGCAAGCGCATACCGCTTATTTCACTTCCTTCAAAATTATTTCACTTCCTTCAAAACTCGCACGGCACTAACCGGCGAAAGCTCGTAATTTGTTGACTTGAATGATATCGTATCTATCCTCCAAGTGAAAGCAACAAATTCATTCGTCAGACAGACCTGATCGCCCACATAGTAGGTCTTGCCACCTAGAATCATCTTGTCGACCATTTTTCGAGAACCGAGGTGTGCGCCGATAAAGATTCCGCCAGGCCTCGGGAGTTTAGCCCTCGCTTCCTCCCAATCCTTCTGATCGGTAGCTTTGACCTCAACCTCAGGCTCAACGACGACGACGACTTCCTGAGTCAGCGTTCCCTCTGTCCGGTAGCCGACTGGCCAGAACGGATCGCGATCTTTCTGAGCATCCACATCGGCCTGTGCCAAGGATAAGAACGCCATCAGAATCGCCACAGATGATAAAAAACGAATTTTCATGGGTGATGCCTTTGGATCATTTTGCCTTCTCCCCCTTTACGACCGGTTTGTTCTCTGCAAAAACAGGCCATTCCATCGCAATCGACATGATGTGCTCCTCGGGTAGGTCTTGTTGCCCCATAATACGTAGCGAAGAGACCGAAACGAACGGCATTCCCGATTCAATTTCCTTAAGAAATGAAATAATTTGGCTATAAGAGCCTTTGCCTGCGAATTCAATGGGTTGACGAGCATAGAAGCGGCCAACCTTAACCGTTTCACCCAACTTAATCGGTAGCTGCGGAAGGCAACGCACACTGTCGGTCATCAATGTCACACCCGCCTTCTGCGCAAGGGGTTCCACAAATTTCAGTGCACGCATTTCATACGAACCTAAAAGAGGATCGAGAATGCCAGC
>JBBQIY010000114.1:0-6579 GCA_038325415.1 Kiritimatiellia bacterium | reverse complement strand
CCCAGAAGTCAGGAGTCAGAATACAGCATTGATTCTCAACATGTTATGGACAATTTTATCATTTTTTGTGGTGTTGCAAGAGCAGGGACATGAATTATTTCGTCCAAATTCGCGTAAGTGCTTGATTTCCAACTTCTGACTTCTGTATTCTGTCTTCTGACTCCTGTGGGCGTCAAACTATGTTGACGCCCACCCGGCTGAATTCCGACGCGGTGCATCTCTTTACAATCGCATCCGAACCCTTTACAATGCGAAGTCGTTTAAATCTATGTACAAGGACTTTAGAGTAGCTTCAGGGAACGTTTAAAACAATGGCAGAAAAATGGCTAATCGTATCGGTGGCGGGTCTGGGTTGGGGCGATGTCTCCAAACGCGGCCTGCAACGGTGTGCAGGGCTTGAATTCAAGCCCGCCGCAACCGTTTTCCCTGCCGTCACCTGTACCGTACAAGCAAGCTTCCGAACGGCCTCTTCACCCGCGTCGCATGGCATGACCTCGAACGGCGTATTCAGCCGGAACTTGCGTAAGGCAGCGTTCTGGGAGCAGTCCGCCGGTTTGGTTGAAGGTCCGCGCATTTGGGATGATGCTCGGCAAGCTGGGCGCTCTGTAGGACTCTTCTTTTGGCAGCAAAGCCTCGGCGAAGCGGCTGACTTTGTCGTCTCCCCCGCCCCGATACACAAGCATGGAGGCGGGATGATCATGCAGAATTACACGAAACCCGATGCGCTTGGCAAGCGACTCAGCCGCGCCTGCGGTACGTTCCCCTTGCACCGCTATTGGGGCCCCCTGGCATCGCCCAAGGTTGGAAACGCCATCGTCAAAAGCATAGAAACTGCTCTAGAAGTCGTCCCCCCCGATGTGGCATTCCTCTATCTGCCAACGCTCGACTACGATCTTCAGCGCTTCGGTCCAGAAGACAAACGCTGCGACCGCTCCTTCACTCTGCTGGAGAAGCAGCTCCAGCAGCTAGCAGCCTTAGCGGAAAAACAGCACCGGCAGTTGCTTGTGTTTGGCGACTACGCCATCGGCGCCGTCTCGCAAGCGCCTGCATTCCCGAACATCACACTTCG
Organism: Kiritimatiellia bacterium; assembly: GCA_038325415.1. Lineage (GTDB taxonomy): Bacteria > Verrucomicrobiota > Kiritimatiellia > RFP12 > UBA3636 > JBBQIY01. The sequence goes on along the minus strand of JBBQIY010000114.1, from coordinate 5,510 downwards.
ACAAGCTGGCTTTTTTAATACCCGCAGCATCCGCAGTATGACCTATCCCGACATCTATTCGTCACGCGCCTTTGCGATGGCCGACCATGAAGTCGCACACGTGTATGTACGCGATGCGTCGGACATCGTCTGTGTCAGCGAGCTCTTAACTGCGACTGGAGAATACGAATCGGTCGAACTCAAAACGCCCGACTGCGACTGGGGTCACGCCTCAGCGGGCGAAATCCTCCTCACAGCACGTAAAGGCTCCTGGTGCGCGTATCCTTGGTGGACAGATCGGCGCGAGGCACCAGACTATGCCACGCACATCGACATCCATTCGAAACCCGGATACGATCCCTGCGAACTTCTCTTCGGCTCGTATATTCCGCCGACAATAAGTCTCGATGCTAGTCGCATTCTTGGTACGCACGGACGCCGCTGCGACATCGCATTCGCCTCGTCTGCACCCTTAGCCGATCTGGACGCGAATCCAACGATCCTTTCTATTGCCTCGGCACTATCAAAAAGGCTTTGAAATACCATGAAACAAGACACTGTCATCGATAACCAGTTCACTGTCCGCTTCGACTATCCCGTTGTTTTTACCGAAAACGCATTTGCGCTCGATTCCGATTTACTCTGTCGCATTGTCGACAAGCTCGGCGAAGGACGCCGCCAACGCGTCGTCGTATTCATCGATGCCGGACTCGCCGATGCAAAACCCGAACTAGAAGCCGAAATCCGTGACTACGCTCACGCGCATGCAGAGGTCTTCGAGCTAGCCACAGAACCAATTCGTCTTCCCGGCGGATTCGCAGTCAAGAACGACAACGCGATACTCAAGGACATTATTTTTACGCTGGGCAACCTTCACATGGACCGACAGAGCTTCGTTCTCGCCATTGGCGGCGGTAGCCTGCTGGATGCTGTCGGACTCGCCACAGCGCTGCTCCATCGCGGCCTTCGCCTCATCAGAATGCCCTCCACAGTTCTTGCGCAGGCCGATGCTGGCATCGGCGTCAAAAATGGTGTCGATCACCACGGACAGAAGAATTTTATCGGCACCTTTGCACCGCCTTTCGCTGTCATCAACGATCTGTCACTTCTAACCTCCCTGCCGAAATCCGAACGAATCGGCGGACTCGCGGAGGCCGTGAAAGTCGCCATCATCCGCAATGCCAATTTCTTTGCACAATTGGAACAAGATGCCGATGCGCTTGTCGAGGGCGAACCCGTCGCCCTGCGCCGTGCCGTAGAAGAATCGGCCGCGATCCACCTGCGGCAAATCTGCACGGGTGGCGACCCGTTCGAATTCGGCTCTGCCCGCCCGCTAGACTTCGGCCACTGGATCGGGCATCGACTTGAAATCATGTCTGGACACGCCATCCACCACGGACATGGTGTCGGCATCGGCATGGCGGTGGACACCGTTTATGCAACCCTCGCCGGCCTTCTGCCGAAAGCGGATTGCGACAGGATACTCGCACTGATCCACAAGTTAGGATTGCCGTGCTACCGCTCCGAACTCGAAATGAAGCGTCCTGATGGCGAAATTGAACTCCTCCGTGGCCTCAGTGATTTCCGCGAACATCTCGGCGGACGCCTCTGCATCACCCTCCCAACAGCAATCGGCAGCGCCAAAGAAGTCCACAGCATGGACAACGCCCTCATTGAAAAGGCCATTGCTCTAGTCAAAACACGCTAGCAGATCGCAATAAGTTTCGCTTTTTACTCTCTTCCTTCAGGCAGCCTCTGGTTGTAGATCGTGCAGTTACCCTTGCGCAACAAGTTTCTGCTTTTTTACTCTCTCCCTTCCACCAGTCTCTGGTTGAAGGTCGTCCTATAAATGCCGCTTGCGTGGGATTTCCCCATCAAGTAGAATGTTAGCTATGTCATTTAACTGCAAAATACTGTTCACGTTCGTAGCCCTCACCGCTCTTTCCATCTGCCGAGCTGAATCGGTCGCGCCGATTCTTGCTGTACAGCGTAGCGCGATCAAGGTCGATGGAAGTCTCTGCGATTGGAAGGACATTGCCTTTACAACCATCACGCCGAAGAGTGGTGTGAACGATGCCACGACGCCTCCGCCGGATTCCGATGCCGACCTTTGTTTCCGCTTTGCCGTTGCTTATGACGACGAGGCCTTCTACGTCGCCGTTGAAACAACGGACGACAAGGTTGTCGCGGATTCCTGCGAACCCGGCACCATCTCCGCTCCTGCTTGGGATGACGACGCAGTAGAAATTTTCATCGACGGCAACAACAACCGAGCTTCCGATAGCCGGCTAACGGACGGCTCTGAACTTCGGTTTGGCGGTGAGTTCTCGCTCATTGCCAACGTTGCCGCCATGAGCGACTTCTCTGGGTATCCTAATTCATTCGGAAGACTCTGGAACGGCGCAACCAACTACGCCTCCGTCACCAACGGAACGGCACCCCGCATGGTCTACGAATTCCGCATGACTTGGGCTGCTATGGGGCTGCAATCCCGTCCGGAAGAAATCGGCTTCAACCTTTCCGTACAGGATGATGACGATGGCGGACGGCGCGATCATGCATTATACTGGGTCGGAAATCCTGTCCGCCCCTTCTCCGATGAATCGGCCTTTGGAACCCTTCACTTTAACGACAACACCCCTCTTTCCAATCCATGATACAAAGACCTGAAAAACTCGAAGCGATCCTCGCGGCAATCAAAGGCAAGCGCATTGTGGTCATCGGCGATGTGATGCTCGACGACTACATTTGGGGCGATGCTTCGCGCCTATCGCCTGAGGCTCCCGTCCCTGTGGTCAAAGTTGCAGAGGAAACGTATACGGCCGGCGGTGCCGCCAACGTCGCCCTCAACATCGCCTCACTCGGAGGCTCCGCTCTGCTTTTCGGCAGGATTGGTGATGATGCCAACGGCCGCAAGCTCGCCTTCGTGATCAAGGCGGGCAATGTCGAAATCCTGCCAGGCGTCATTAGCGCAGCACACGAAACCATTGTCAAGACAAGGATCGTCTGTCGCCGCCAACAGATCTGCCGGCTCGACCGCGAGGCCGCACCCGAAACCTTCGCCCTGACCGCTTCCGAAATCGCAGAGATCCTCGCACCAGCCATGAAGGATGCCGATGCCGTCATCATTTCAGACTATGGTAAAGGCGTCGTCACTACCGAATCCGTCAAGGCCATCCAACAGGCTGCTCCATCGAAGCTCTTCATTGCGCTGGATCCCAAGCCGCGCGCCGGCATCCAGTACCACCATCTCTCCGTGATGACGCCCAATCGAGCTGAAGCTCTCAAGCTAGCGGGAATCGAAGAGGATACCGGTATTTTCCCAGCCGAGGAAGTATTCAGGCGCATACGCGAAAAATTTGCACCGGAACACCTTGTTGTCACGATGGGTTCCGATGGTATGCTCATCAGCCCGAACGGACAGCCAGCGGAACAGATTCCTACCGTCGCTCGCGAAGTCTTCGATGTCTCCGGAGCAGGTGACACGGTCATCGCAGCACTCACCCTCGCCTCCGTCGCTGGCGTGTCGCTTTACGATGCGGCACGCTTCGCCAATACGGCGGCGGGATTTGTTGTTGGTAAGCTCGGGACGGCGACCGCCACCCCCGAGGATATTCGCCGTTATGCGGCAGGGGCTTCCAAATGATACGCGATGCTTTATTTCTTGATCGTGACGACACGATCATCTACGACGACGGCTATATGGGGCACCCCGAACAAATCCGGCTGTTGCCGGGAGTTGCGGAGGCTCTCCGCAAAGCGGCAACCCGTTTTCGTCTCTACTTGGTCACCAACCAAAGCGGTATCGATCGGGGCTTATATTCTCTCGCAGATGCAGAGGCCTGCAACCGTCGGCTCCTAGAATTGCTAGAACTTCCAGAGCTGGGATTCGAAGGGATCTGCATTGCCCCGGAAAAACCTGGAGAACCCTCTCACTATCGGAAGCCATCGCCTGCCTATATCCTCGAGCGGATCGAGAACGATGACCTTGACGTCGAAGCCTGCTGCATCATCGGCGACAAGGTCTCCGACCTTGAATGCGGACTCAATGCAGGCATTCGATCCATTCTCGTTGGCAAGGGCGAGGGCGAACCGCGTACGGATGCACTCCAGTTCGCACAGAAGCACGACATGTCCGTCTTCAAATCGCTCCCCGATGCCATTGATGCGATACTCGGATAAAGCTGAGACGAATATTCCAGACCTCCCGTGAATAAACCACCTCGTTGACCCGTCTAAGAAATGAAGATTAACGTATCAGACCGTGAGCTTCTGCAAAAAGCGAAGGAAGGTGATTTCGAAGCCTTTGCTGAACTCACGGAACCGTACCGGGGCAATGCCTGCGAATTTCTATCGCGGCTGGTGGGGGAAGACTTGGCAGAGGATGTTTTCATGAAGGCCACACTGAATGCGTGGCGGGCGCTGAAATCTTTTAGTGGAAAATCCTCCTACAAAACATGGCTCTTCAGCATTGCGCGGTACGCGGCACTGGATGAATTGCGAAAGGGAAAATCACGAAACGAAGTCTCGACAGATGATGAAGAATCTGAGGCGGCGATCAGCCGATTAGAAGACGCAACAACACCGACCCCCTCAAAAAGTTTGGAAAACGAAGAAAGGAGCCGGATTCTTAAGAAAGCACTTGAGCAATTACCTGAAACGCATCAATCCGTGCTCGTGCTCTACTACTATCAAGACTTCCAATATGCTGAGATTGCTGAAACGCTCGGGATCTCGATCGGAACCGTAATGTCGAGACTGCACCACGCCAAGGGGAAGCTGGAAAAAGTGCTCCAGCCGTACAAAGAGGATCTAATCTAGCCATGAAACACGAAGAAATCAAAACCCTACTCCGCGAAAACATGACAGCTCCAAAGCTCAGGCTGGCGACGGAATTTTGGGCCGATTTCAGAAACAAGGCCGCTGAAACCGCAGACCAATCCCCCGTTATTTTCGTGCCCAATCGGCAGACTTGGCTGGCGCGCTTCTACCCAGCCCTCGCCTCAGCAGCATCAATCGCCGCGTGCGTCGCAATCTACGTCTCGCTCCAGCACCCCCACGAACCTTACCGCGCACTCGACAGCTTCCGCCTCGGCTCGAGCTTTAGGAACAACGGCGCTGTGATCATCACGGACTCGGCAACCGATGCCACCATTCTCTGGGTCATGACAGAGGAGGAAGAATCATGAAAATCAAACTATTTAAATTCATCATCGTCGGCCTAATCTTCACTGTTGCGTCCTCACAGGCAGGACCTGCCATGCTCAACGCGAAGCTGGTAAAACTGACCAACAACGGAACAATCTCGCCAGGGCTTGAAAATGTCGCGGCCATCATCCAGCGCAATCTCCCCTATGCGGGATGCGAACTGGTTGAACAGAAGGCCTGTATCTTGCCAGCAAACGCCACGCTTTCATTCAAAATCGGCTACAGCCTCATCTGCAGAAGTACCGAGGAATCCGTAGCCGTTACGATCCTGAAGAAAGGTAAGATGCTCATTTCCACCTCCGTCACGCTCAAAGACGCAACTC
>JBBQIY010000113.1:0-6585 GCA_038325415.1 Kiritimatiellia bacterium | reverse complement strand
AATGGCGAAACTGTGCGTAACATGTTGAGAATCAATGCTGTATTCTGACTCCTGACTTCTGGGTTCTGGGTGGGATTCAACTAAATTGAATCCCACCCAGGTTCGCGAAGGCACAAGTTCATACTTAGAGTTTCATGTTTTTCATGGTGAAGTTTTGAGACAAGATTATGGTGAGGCCTTTTCTAACGCCTGCGAGTGGAGCAAGCTCGCGGGTGTGACAGTCAACCGATGCCATGGGATGAGACCGAAGAACCAGATTTTCCAAAACGCGGTCGATCCCGTGGGGTTGCGTGCAAGAAGATTGGCGAATGTCTCCACCTCACCAATTTTAATGCCCGCAGACGAGAGATACGCATCATAAACCATCTCTGCATTAGCAAGGAGCGAGCCAACACCGTATAAATAATGTAAAACGCTGCAAATCAAGCACATAATTTTTCGTGGTTTTTATGGAATCGATTCAGATCGACAATTTATGAAGCTTTATGGTACATTGATTGCATGTCTGAGTCTATTCAACTGTCATCTGAGGATCGTGCATTCTTCGATCGCGTGTTAGCTTCGGTGTTTACGAATCCGTTTGGCGATGAGTGGGCGCTGGCGGATCTCCGTGCGCTGGGCGTGGAGCAGACGGGAAATTTCGACGACGTGCTACCTCGGCTTCTGGCGGATCTGGACAAGCGGCTTGCGGCGCTGACGCCTGGAGGCCGCGTGGATTGTTCCCGCTATGCGGGAGAAGATCGCGCACGCGTCTCGACTGCGGTTCTTTTCTTGGTTTTCCACGCGCATGCCGCCTTGTTCGACGGGATCATCCGCGAGCAGGAAGCGGCGGGGGAGGCTCCTTGCGCCGCGCCTGCGGCGGCAGCGGTTTTTTCGGAGCTCCTTACTTGGGGTCTTCCGCGTGCTGAAGCGGCGCAGAATGTCGCGATTTTTTACCAGCTTAGACGGGCTTTTTACTTCATCCGCAACGGACTGGTCGGCGACGGGTCTTCGATGAAGCAGCTCCGGAGGCGGCTTTGGGAAAACATTTTTACGCACGATGCGCGGTGGTATGTTCGTAGCCTCTGGAACCGCATGGAGGACTTCTCGACGTTGCTCCTCGGCGCGACGGGAACGGGCAAAGGCGCGGCCGCCTTGGCACTGGGGCGTTCGGGGTTCATCCCGTACGATTCGGCTGCTGGTCGTTTTGCGGAGAGCTTCACCCGAGCGTTTGTGCCGATCAACCTCTCCCAGTTTCCAGAATCCCTGATCGAATCGGAGCTGTTTGGTCACCGCAAGGGTGCGTTCACGGGTGCAGTCGAACGCCACGAGGGCGTTTTCGCGCGGTGCAGTCCGCATGGGGCAATTTTCCTCGACGAAATCGGTGACGTTTCCGAGCCCGTGCAGATCAAGCTTCTTCAGGTCCTGCAGGAGCGCACGTTCTCGCCGGTCGGTGGGCACGAGACCCTGCGGTTCGAGGGCCGCGTGATCGCGGCGACGAACAAGTCTCTTGACCGGTTGCGCAGCGCCGGTGCGTTCCGCGATGATTTTTATTACCGCCTCTGTTCGGACGTTATCGAGGTGCCGTCGCTTTGTCGTCGGCTACAGGAGACGCCCTCCGAGCTTGAGGCGCTGGTCTCACACATCCTTGGGCGCATGGGCGCCGCCGAACCCGGGGTGCTCCTCGACCGGGTGATGGATGCCATTGTCTGCGGCGTTAAGCGCGATTACGCTTGGCCCGGCAACGTGCGCGAATTAGAGCAGGCTGTGCGCCGCATTCTGCTGACCGGAGCCTATGCAGGCGACACCGCTGCCGTGGCGGGGGATGCGGAAGGGCTGGTTGGCGCGATCACGCGCGGCGATCTCACCGCTCGAGAGCTGACAACTGCGTACTGTCGGCATCTCTTTAAACAACATGGCCGCTACGAAGAGGTCGCGCGCCGCATCGGTCTTGACTGGCGTACCGTCAAAAAGCATCTCGCCGAAACCGAATTCCCCAGGTGCGAATAAAAAGCTATGAAACCTGAAGAAATTATTGTCAACGACCGAATGCAGCAAGATTATCGCTACCAAAGGACTGAGCCTATTGGACAATGCTTCCATCCGGACTTCGCGCCTGAACTCACGCCTGAACAGATGTTACAAATGGGGGTTTTTGGTGGAAAGTATATGACGGATTGTCAGCAAGAGTTTCCAGCAACGTGGTTTGTGAATGCAAAGCTGTCGCCAGATCGTGCGAATCCCGACGTGAACTATTTCAAAAAGAGTGCTTCAAAGCCTCTCTCTTATTGGATTGAAAAAGGGTGGATACGGTCGCAGGATCCCAGGGGATGGTTCCAGTGGTATTGTCGCTACTACATGGGCAGACGATCAGAAGACGACGAAAGGCAGGTCAAGCGCTGGAAGGCTATGCAGCGTCACATTGCTCAACTTAGGAAAAATTGCCGTCAGGGAGATCTGGCATGCCGGCCCACCCAGCGACAGTCACTCTTACATTGGGCCTACGACAGCAGAAAGCTGTGATTGTAGAATGCAGTCTGTCATGCGTCGCGACTGCGAAAAAATGATGAGATAACTTTGCTTGAAGAGAGGGAGTAGGGCGTAGGGAGTAGTTTCCGCTGGGGACTTGCGCAGTGCGTAGTGCGTAGTTTCCGCTGGGGACACCCCAGACCCCGTTTATACTGGCTGAAGCGGCAAGAGGCGATCCCTGATGGTCCATGGTCTATAGTCCTCGATGAGCTATTTTGGGCAATGTGCGGAAAGTGGCAGCGGCGTCTCGCCGCTGAACGAACAGAGCCGAGACGGCTCTGCCACTTTGGGTTACCAAAACCTTGTCGCGTTCTTTGGTGAATTTCACAGGAGCGGGGACATTCTTGTCCCCGTACGAAGGGGGACAGGAAAGTCCCCCTCCTTCATTGCTGGCCGGAGCGGCTACGTCCTACCCTAGCCCTTACTCCCACACTTAATCTCACGCTTAAACGGCATACTTACTCAATAGCCTTACTCAAAATTGCCTCGAACAGTTTAAGTTATAGGTAATCCTGTCGCGCGGCGCGACCGTAAATAAACGCGCGGATAATTTTTCGGACTGAACCGGGGACGAGGAGGAGGACGAGGACGAGCGAGTAAGCGGGTGGATTAAATATAACTTTTAAGGATTGGGTTTACGTGTGGAGACATGGTTTTCTCCCAGCGTAATATCATCCTCAGTTTCTGCTATATTATCAGGGCCAGCACTAAAAGACTCACCTGTTATTGGGTCGATGAGATACGGTTCACCCGTATAGGCGTCGATAAATTCGACCGATTGCCCGAGCCGTTTATTGATAGAGATCGCCAGCAGCTCACTTTTCACCTTGGTCTGCCAAGCTCTCTTTGCTGATTTATCAACTGAAGGGATTGCAATATAAACAAACATTTTTCCTGCGATATTTTTCAAATTAAAACTCAAGAAATCTTTATAGACATCAATCCAAAGTTGATCGTTTTTTTCACTTGAAGCGGATGTGTTAGGAGGAATCAACTGGAGACCGGCTATCGACTCTCCATAATATTCCTTGAGCAATTTACCTGACCTGTTTTTGTTGAAGAGAAAAGGGAACGCGATGTTTGAAAATACCGAACGAGAAAAACTGTCGGGAATTTCGTAATTCATGCTTATCGAATTGTAAGCATTGCTTCCAGTCAGATGATTATTACAAACATTCTTCAGGAACAGATACTCGGCAATGAACGTTCGGGACAGCGAAACACCTTCATTAGAGAAGGGCACAAACCCCTCTTTTAGCAATGCCAACGTATTAGGAGAACAGTTCTTATGATTAGCGATAGAGTGAGCTACATCGATATCTTGGTTAATCATGCCGATCCAGAACATCTTATTGACGAGGGTTGACGCGTGGCGCAAGGCTTTGCAGGAAACCGAATAAAGTTGTGTTAATTGCCTGACCGCCTCCTCTGGATCTCCTTGCTCGGTTTTCAATCGTGCATACGAGCAATAAATATGAGTGAGTGTCCTGAGGCTCACAAGATTAAGGCGAGGGCTATCTATAGTCGCGATCTGAGACGGGTCCATATCAATAATATGCTCAAAGCGGTCAAGGTTGGCTACATATTCACGGCCCGCTTCTATTGCCTTCCAAGACCGTTCAATAGGTTCGCTAAAAAGCAATGCATTAGTCGTTGTCAGAAGGTCGTTGACACTAGGAATATCTCTCCAATAAACTGTCGAGCGATCTAATTGATAACGAGTCAAAAGTTCATAGGTTTCAGCGGTTGCATCTTCCGGCAGGCCGATGTCCGCTAGTGTGTAATCATTTTCTATCGGCTGTGAATCGTACGCAAGGTAGATGAGCGGTAAAGCGATTAGCAAGAGCAACATGCCACGCAACAAGCCGTTCTTATCCAATCCCTTTCTTTTACAAATCCTCGCCAATGCGAAGCTTATACTTATTCCTGGGAATACCAAAAGAAGCCAGACCAGTGGTAGCAGCTTAAAAAATAGATCGTGTTCTGCGAAAAGGTAGGTCAGACATACCGTGACGATGGACGCATAGATCGAAAAGATCGCCACTGCCAGCGTCCAGCCGATCGCGGGTTTTACCAGAGATAGAATTCGTGTTTTCATGTTGATGATTTAGCTTTGCCGTTTAGCCGTGGACGGCTACAGCAAAATATTAGGATTGCAATCTATAAAAGTGACCCAATGAATAAAATAGAACCCAAACATCAAAGCCATATTAAGTAAAAGATACGGTGAATACAAGCACTTTAAATCCGTGAAGGGTGGGCGTCAAAATAGTTTGACGCCCACAGGAGTCAGAATACAGGAGACAGTAGTCAGAAGTTGAGAATCAAGCACTTACGCAGAGTTAGGCTAAATAATTCATGTCCCTGTTCTTGCAACACCAAATAAAAATCGTAAAACTGTTCATAACTCGTTGAGAATCAATGCTGTATTCTGACTCCTGACTCCTGACTTCTAGGTGGGATTCAACTAAATTGAATCCCACCCATCCGTGAAAGGTAATCGATTAGGGATCGGTGGCAGGGTTGGGACTCTGCCACGCGGAAGCGCGTCATTGTAATCTTGAACAGAAGCGCGAGATTACAATATTAGCTTCGGACGCGGTTCAGCACGCACCAGCGGCGACGTGGCAGGGTGGGGACTCTGCCTCGCGAAAGCGCGTCACCATAATCTTGAACAGAAACGCGAGATTACAATATTAGCCTAGGTCGTGCTTCAGCACGTATCAGAGGCGACGTGGCAGGGTGGTGACTCTGCCACGCGAAAGCGCGCCGTTTTGATTATTGCCTCGCCTCACTGACCTTCGAGATGTATTCGTGGACGGGGATGCCATCAAATTCGAGGTCTTCGAGCAGAAAGGTGCCTTGGTAAGCACGTACGACGGCGCAGGCGTTGGAAACGACATTTCGCGAGCGAAATGACACCAGCCCTTCGATTTTTGGTGCGGTTTTTTCATCCGAATAAAACCGGTCGATGGGGAAATCGAAGTAGAAGCAAGTTGAGTTATTCCAACTCGTCCGGGTTTTGAGCCAGGTTCCGCTATCCCAGTCTGGTTTCGAGCGTGACGCCTCGACGGGCCTTGAGAGACCGTTTGTGCCGTTTTCAAAGCGGACATAGATCCGTTGGCCTTTTTCGACTCGGTTCGTCTGATTGGTGAGCGGGCATTGTTGGGCGTCTGGGAACCGGAGGCTGACGTATTGGCCGCGGAAGGCGTCGAAGGGATCAACGGGCTGAATGTTGAAGCGCAACACCGTCCCTTTGCGAAGCACGGCCTCACGCTTGTTGATAATCGAGGCGAAGACAATCAGTTGCGAGAGGATTGCCACTGCGAGGAAGGCGAGGGAGAGGGATTGGGTTGTTTTTTTCATACGGCGACTGCCTTTCGTTTCGCCCATTTTGACATCAGGATATTACTCGTGATGAAGAGGATTCCGCAGGTGATGAACACCACACCTTTGACGGTGAAACTGAATTCGTCGCTGAAAAATTTGCCCAGAACAACGGCGAGAACGCAGAGCGTCCCTCCGTTGACACGCGCCGCTGAGGTGCTGATGAGACCGTCGGCAATCGTACCGACACCGAGTAACGCAAGGGTCCAGGCCACGAGTGCGGCGGATAAACCCTCTCCGCCACCACCTCCGATGCTGCCAATGGCGTAGGCCGCGATCACCACGAGCGGCGCGACCATGGTCCACGCCGTCCAGATGGGAACGACGTTCAATTTGTGGAATTTGGCCGTCTTCTCTTTGAACCCGAGAACGAGTGTGAAGAGGATTGCGGCGGCCGGCAGCACAATGACAAGCGTCAGGTCGAAGTACGATGCCCATTCGTGAAATCTCGCCCCATTTCGATAGTATCCGATTTCTTTCCAGGGCCATTGGTACATGAGGATGAACAGCAGCACCGCTTGGCCAAAAGCGCCGACGGTGCGCATGGGTGTTTTGAAAATGCCGCGATTATCGTCCTCGTACCGCCTACCCCACAGGGTACAGAGCGCGAACGCAGAAGAATAAATGATCGTCCAGAGTCCCGCGACGTTCTTCTCCAAGGAGACACCGAGCGCGGCGACGCTGAAAAGG
>JBBQIY010000112.1:0-6610 GCA_038325415.1 Kiritimatiellia bacterium | reverse complement strand
TGGGGGTTGCGTGGGGGGCGCGTGGTGGGCACGGGCGGCGGGCGCGCTATCTGTTGGGGCGGGGGGCGCGCGGGGCGCGGGGGCGCTGGGCTGGGGGGGTGGGAGGTCGGCGTCTCTGTTTGTCCCTGTTCGTCCCTGTTGGTCCCTGTTGGTCCCTGTCCGTCCCTGTCGGTACACCACGGCGATAAACTTATTTCGATTCGTGAGCAGAACCTCTCCGATCTCAAGATATTGTAGGGATCTTACTGGTTCATCCGATACTCTCGATAGACCTTCAAAATCAATTGTGCCGAACTCAGTCATATTGCTGGGTTGGACAACAGGCAAGAAGCCATCCCCGTCTGAAGCTATACCTTTTCTAAAAGTATACCCCAGCCGGATTTCAGCGGCATCGCTCAACGTGATTGTATTTCCTATTTGATTTGCCATCAAAGGGCTCCCTCTCCACTGTGCAACTCTATCAAATTTCTCCAGCTTGAGTCGATATTTTTACAGTATCGGAATATTGCACTGAAAAAGTAACTGGAGCAAAAAGAGATTCGTTTTGTTCCAATTTGCATCGGTTTGATACATTTCGTTTGTGATGTGTATACAAAACACGGTTTTTTGAACAGTTGGCAGAAGATGTGTATAGGAATTCTCGAAAAGCACCGATACGGCGGCATCCATAACCCCAGCGGAGCGGTTGCTTGTGGCCGAACGCACACACTGCCACGCCATATTGGCGGCCATTTAAAACTGACCCCGACAAGAATGTAGCCGAGACAATCTTGTCTCGGTCCGTCCCCGACAGGATTGTCGGGGCTACTCTTCCGTCTCGGTTAGATCCTTTTCGCCTTCATTATAATCTCGAACTTTTTTTGTTCAAGATTACAAGATTAACCGGATGCTGTGGGAGAGAGAATTACGAATTATGAATTACAAATTTTCGATTTTTGATAGACGATGGTCTATGGTCTATAGTCCTTCTTTGCGGTCTTTGCGTAAACTTAGCTGGGGAATTACTGGAGGCGCTTGTCTGAAAACATGATGGATTTGTTTGACAATGGAAGTCGGTTCTCTTACATTGTAGGACATCTCGGGACAAAAGGGATATTTATGGCGACAACAACAATCAGTGCACGTATCGATTCTAAAAAGAAAAAAGAAGCGGAAGAGCTTTTTGCCGAGTTCGGCATGAGCCTTTCTGTTCAACGATGCCTTGAAATGAAATACGCTGTGCAATGAAACCTCTTTTAAACATCAATGACATCTCCCTTGATAAACCTTCGCTGATTGAAGCGTCGGCAGGAACAGGAAAGACGTACACACTGGCCGAACTTTTTATTCGGGCGTTGAAAGAAGTACCGGATGCAACTGTCGAGTCGATCCTGGTTGTCACGTTTACCAACGCCGCGGCGGCAGAGTTGCGTGGACGACTTCATGCGCGTCTCCTGGAGGAGCGGGCGAAGGTACCGAAATCTTCTGTCGAGGAATTCGCTCGTTGGAATAAGGCATTACTGACCTTCGACAAGGCGGGCATCACGACGATTCATGGCTTTTGCGAACGGATGCTCGCCGAGTTTGCTTTCGAGGGTGCGCTACCGTTTAATACCGTGCTGGATGATAGCAGCGGCAAGGTGGTGGGAGAGCTGGTTTTCGACTATTGGCGCCAAAAAATATACTCGGGTGAAATCGATCCCGAGGTGATTCGAGAATGCGGCATGTTTACGCCCGGTGAGGTTGCTGCGTTAACCGCGATGTCAATTGCAAAGCCTCTCGCACGTGTGGAGCCCGAGCATGTTCAGATCGCCAAACGCTGCGTTGAGGCAACTGAGGAATTGCGGCAACTGTTTCCGACTGATTCTGCTAAGCTGGGAATCAGAGCAAATGCCAAAAACCAATTTGCCGATTTTGAAGCGTTGCGCACTTTGTTCGACGCTCCCACGTGGGATCAGATGCCGATTCAACTAAAAGTTTCGCGGTTACTTAAATCTTCCAAGGAGATTGCAAAGGCTTCCAGTAAGGGACTTGCGGCTGTACAAGAGCTTCTCAGTGTGATTCGTGATGGGTTTATTCCGCTGAGAATTCGCATGATGGTTGAGGCACGCAATGAGCTGGCGAAACCGGATGCGGAGGGTCTCACCAAAGTCGGCCGCGAAATTCGCCGACATGGCGTCCGGACTTTTGACGACATTCTCAACGACTTGCGCTTGATGCTCGAGAGTAGTCCGAGTGCCGTTGACGCGATGCGAAAGAAATTTAAGATCGCGATGATCGACGAGTTTCAGGACACCGATCCTGTGCAATGGCGAATCTTCCACAAGGTGTTCATGGAGGGTCCAGAGCCGCATCGGATTATCGTTGTGGGCGATCCCAAGCAAGCGATTTACAGTTTCCGTGGCGGTGACATTGACACGTATTGCACCGTGCGCGACGAGATCACCCGTGTCGGTGGCAGTGTCTGGACACTGACGACGAATTACCGATCTGAGCCCTCGGCTGTCGATGCCGTGAATCGCGTATTTTTGTCGAAGGACGAAGCCAAGCCGAATGCTACTTTTGAGAAGCGCGAAGGGAGTTCAGGAATCGGGTATAGCTCGATCGATGCGAAGACAGCAAAGGCCGATACAAAAAGTATTTCCCTGCTTCAGCGCGCGGACTCCGAACCGCTCTGTGATCCATCGGTTAGCATGGCGTCTGGCGTTGTAATTAAGAAACTCGGATCTGGTCCATCGAACGAAATCGCCGCGGACGTTGTCGCTGAAATTCGGACGTTGTTGAATTCGGATGTTTGGAAAATATTTCGGTACGAGAAAGATGCAAGTGGTGTTTGGAGTCGGGGCGGGGGACGTGCCGTGAGACCGGGTGATCTCTGCATTCTTTCGAACAGCAATAACACGGCACGTTTCTTTCACGACAAGCTTTGTCTTAATTCGATCCCCTGTACAATCCGAACCGAGAAGAGTGTGTTTTCTGAAGAGGAAGCGGGTTGGGTGAATTCGCTTTTGGCGGTTGCGGCGAGCTCCGCGCGCAAAGGTTTTGCGAGTTTACTGGCAACACCGATGTTCGGTCTTGAACCCAGTGAGATTGTTAAGCAGGTGGAGGGGAGAGTGGGAGGACTTGTTGATTACGCGGCCATCATCCGTGCTGAGCGTGGGAAGCTCGATACGCATGGCATCCAGAGTTACTTTGCTTCTGTCGCGGAGCTCTGTGGCATCAAGCACCGTCTTCTGGGAGGATCGCTCGGTGAGCGGCACTGGACGAATCTATCGCAGGTCATCGAAGTTCTCGGCAACGTTGCCAAGACGAATCATCTCACTCCAGAAGCGCTGCAGGATTGGCTTGAAGAAGCGATCAGCGATTCCGGAGAAAAAGCTGCGGAATATGAGTTCCGGCTTGATAGCGATGCTGAAGCGGTGACGTCGATGACTATTCATAAGAGCAAGGGGTTGGAGTTTCCTATTGTGTTCATTCCCGAGTTTGACAAGGGTAATCATAAACCATCTGAAACAGATACCTTTCATCGAGAGGGCGAAACTATCATCTCTTGCAAGCTCGATGCAGAGGGTGTGGCGAGCAAAACTGCGGAGAGTCTTGAGGAGTCGATTCGCAAGCTCTATGTCGCCGTGACACGTGCTGTACACAGAACGTATTTATACATCGATGATAAAGACTATACGCTAGAAAAGAACGCAAGCGGCGTGATAGGGCATTTGCAGTCGACTGGTCAAGTGTTCCAGATTCCCGAGGCGGAGCTGAAAGAAGGCACGGTGACGGTTCAAAAGAGAGAAGAGGGGGCTTCACCAAATTACGAATTACGAATTACGAATTACGAATTAGTTCCTAACGATATACATACGGGTACAAATGCCCCTACGCTTGTGCCGCCGCAAGAAGTCAATCCGATTGCAAAGCCCTGGATTGTCACGAGCTTCTCTGGAATCAAAGAAGGCTTGAAGGGCGAAGAGATTGAAATTGTCGTGCATGACGGCACGAGCGAAGCCGGAGACGATGAGACTGTCCACGCTGGCAAAGATCCGAACGACCCAACCGTAAGCTCGCTGCCTGCACGTTACACGCTGGGCGGTGGCACCGTTTTTGGCAATGCCATGCACAGTGTGTTTGAGGCCTGTCCGTTCGACGCTGAGCTCGACATCATTCGCGAGCACATCGACAAGCAACTTAATTCGTGGCACTTGCCCGACCTTGCCACGGATGATGAAGCCAAGGACGAATTGGCGCAGATGGTCTGCGACACGCTCCATGCACCGATTCCTGATGCCTCGGGTAACACCTTTATGTTGGCGGGAATTCCGACGGCGAAGCGTCGTTGTGAGCTTGCATTTTATTTTCCGCTTCCGGATGGCAAAAGCACGGAAGCGTTGCTGGCGATTTTTAGAAGTTGGGGAGGCATTTACGCGCAGTCGCTTGTCGGTATCGGCGCGGTCGACCGAATGCTTCGCGGTATGCTCAAGGGGTACATTGATCTCATTTTCGAACATGATGGGAAATACTATATCGCGGACTGGAAGACGAACAAGATGGATGCCGATCTCGAGTCCTTCGAAATCGATCCTGCACATCCGCTGGAGAGTCGGATCGCGAAAGAGATTGCACATTCGCAGTATGCGCTTCAATGGGCACTCTACGCTGTTGCGCTCCATCGGCATCTCCAGAATACGCTGCCTGGGTATGACTATGCCACGCACTTCGGTGGCGTGCGGTATTGCTTCGTGCGCGGTATGTCGCCCGAGCAGCCGGGGGCCGGTGTCTGGGTGCAGACTCTGCCACCGCCTGAGGCCATGGCAGAGCTTGACGGATTCTTTTGTGCGACGCGTGAACGCGCCGCATCCGCTACGGAAAGATGCGTAAAGTAGGAGATACAGTCGATTATGTGGAATACTGTTTTTGAAGCTTTGCTGCCTGTCTTGTTGATGATCCTGCTGGGAGCGGGGTTGCGTCATATCCGGTTTCTGTCAAAGGACGGTTTTGACGGACTCAACCGGCTTGCTTTCTGGGTGGGCTTACCCTGTCTGTTGTTCATTGAAATTTCCGGCGCGCGCGTGTCGGGTGGCGAAGCCTTGCGCATTTCGGTTGTCATCATGGTCACGTCGCTCCTGATGCTGGGGCTCGCCTACGGTGTCGGCCGATTGCTCCATCTGAAATCACCATCGCTTCGTGTCTTCAATCAGGGTGTCTTCCGGGGCAACTTGGTTTACGTCGGCCTGCCAGTCGTTTTGTTTGCGCTCCCGCCGGATGCCGACCTCCGTGCGACTGCGATTTTGGCGCTGGCACCGACGATTCCATTCTTCAATATCCTGAGTGTTCTGCTGCTCATGCAACCGAAACCCGGCACACGCGGGAAGTGGCTGGTGAGTATGCTCGGGGGTATGATCCGCAATCCGTTAATTATCGCCTGCCTGCTCGGTATGGCGGCGTTGGCGTTGAAAATTCAGTTGCCGACCGCTTTGCATCGTGCCGTGGAGGGCGTCGGGCGAATCGGCTTGCCGGCGGCGTTGCTTGCGCTGGGCGGATCACTCACGTGGGAACGCGTGCGCGGACAAAGCGTACCCGCCTTTGCAGCGGCGCTGATGAAAGTCGGCGTGATGCCACTTGTGGGACTCTTTGTTGCTCGCGCCTGCGGACTCGAAGGGCCGCTCCTGACGGTCTGCCTGCTGTATCTGGCCACACCCACGGCCGTTGCCTCCTACGTCATGGCGGATCAGATGGGGGCAGATGCCGAGTTGGCTGCCGCGATCATTGTCGTCAGCACGGTGCTGGCCTTTCCTGCGCTGGCTGGGGTGTTGCTGTTTTTGGGCTGATGATTTAGAGATTGACTTATTGGTCAAAAATGATGTAATGTTGCTTTCCGAATTGCGATGTGGAGCCGGTCAGTCCGGTTTCCGCTTCTTTTGTTTTTTGACACTATAACGGTAAGTCCGTCACTGGAATCGAGGTAAGAATGAACAACGAATTGCTTACTGTCTTGAGTTATCTCGAGCGGGAAAAGGGCATCAGCAGAGAAGTTTTGATCAAAGCTGTTGAAGGAGCTCTGCAGAACGCCGCCAGGAAAAGCCTGGGGACGTCGAGGGACGTTCGTGTTTCAATCGATCCGCGAACGTGCGATATTTCGACGTACCAGACGCTCATCGTCAGCGACACGGCCACGGGCATTGACTTCATTACGCTCGAGAAGGCCAAGCTCATCAAGGCCGATGCGGATTTGGGTGACCAGATCGACGTGAAGGCAGCACCGAAGGATTTCGGACGAATCGCGGCGCAAGCGGCCAAGCAGGCGCTCATGCAGAACATCCGCAATGCGGAGCGCGACGTCGTTTATCAGCGCTACCTCTCGAAGGTTGGCAAGATCATTTCTGCCACGGTGAAGCAGGTGACGCGTGGCGATTACATCTGTGAGGTCGATGGTGGCGGTGAAGCCATCATGGATTCGAAGAACAGGTTGCCGACCGATAATTTTGACCAGACCGAGCAATTTCGCGCTTTTCTCCTGCGCGTTGAGAACGAGAAGGATCAGAGCACTCCGAGCATTGTGCTTTCCCGCAGTGCACCAGAATTTGTTAAATCGCTCTTCGTTGAACAGGCCACCGAAATTAAGGATGGCGTCATC
>JBBQIY010000111.1:0-6652 GCA_038325415.1 Kiritimatiellia bacterium | reverse complement strand
CGCATTTGTGGCTCGCCACAACGAGGGCAGTCGCTCACCGATTACACACCCGGAGCACATTGCTACATGGCCGTAATGTTCGCTTGATTCATGCGGGCTAGTGCCGTAGAATGGGATGCATGTCGGGAGTTCACTGTTCTTCGGAAATGAAAGGGGAGCGGGACATCGCGGCAGAATAAGGAGAAATCAAATGCACGTAGAAGTCACTCATCCTTTGGTCAAACACAAACTCTCGCTGGCACGCGATAAGGCTACGGGCGTCAAACTCTTCCGGGAGCTTATTGGCGAAATCTCGATGTTTTTGACCTACGAGGCGATGCGTGAAATTCCAACGGAGGAGATCGAGGTGGAGACGCCGCTCGCAGCAGCGAAATGTGCTCGGGTCAAAGGCGAGATCGTGTTAGTGCCCATCCTGAGAGCTGGCATCGGCATGATGGATGCCATCATGGACATGGTTCCGAATGCGCGCGTCGGCTTCCTCGGAATTTATCGTGACCACGAAACGGCTCAGCCTGTCGAGTACTATGCCAAGCTTCCTGCACCACTGCCGGGTACGGTTGCGGTCGTCATTGATCCCATGTTGGCTACCGGCGGTTCCGCCGTGGCGGCCGTGTCACTGCTCAAGCGTAAGGGATTCAGCAAAATTATTTTTGTTTGCATCGTCTCCTGTCCCGAAGGCATCGCTCGATTAGAATCGGAACATCCTGACGTGACCCTCTACACAGCCAGTGTCGACGAGCGGCTCAACGAAAACAAGTACATCGTACCTGGTCTAGGCGATGCAGGCGACCGCCTATTCGGAACCAAATAGCCTATGCGAATTTTTAATCTCGGATCGGTCAATATCGACCACGTCTACGGTCTCGATCATTTTGTTATGCCCGGCGAAACGATTGCGTGCAGATCGTTCACATCTTTTGCCGGCGGCAAGGGTTTCAATCAGACCGTTGCGCTGGCGCGCGCTGGTGCATCTGTTGTTCACATTGGTGCGGTGGGCGAAGACGGCAAGTTGCTTCTTGAAACGCTCGAACGCGAAGGTGTCGACATTTCCGCTGTTGCGATGGATCGTCATGTGCCGACGGGCCATGCGATCATTCAAGTCAACCCTGAAGGACAGAACTGCATCATTATCGCCGCTGGCGCGAACGCCGTTCCAACGGCGGGTTCTGTTGACAAGGCTCTTGAAACCGCAGAGCTGGGTGATATTCTTTTGGCGCAGAACGAAACGGCGGCTATTGCGGACGCCATGCGTATCGCCCATGAAAAGGGCATGCGCGTGGCGCTCAATCCCGCACCGATGAATGGCAACGTCATGACCCTGCCCCTTGAGCTTCTCGACATCCTCATCGTCAACGAGATCGAAGGCTTCGAGTTGCTTCGGTTGCGTGGCAGAGTCTCGACCCTGCCCCCCGAGGCCGTGCTACAGGGACTCCACGAGTTGTTCCCGAAGACGCAGGTCGTGTTGACGCTCGGAGGCGAGGGCGTGATGGCGATGGATGCTTGTGGGCGTGTGGTCAAAGTGGCGGCCTTTCAAGTGAAGGCGGTTGATACGACGGCGGCGGGGGACACGTTTACGGGTTTTTATCTGGCGTCCATTTCTCGGGGGGATGCGATGGAGACGGCGTTGCGGCAGGCCTCGGCGGCAGCCGCGATTAGCGTCACACGCCACGGGGCTTCGCCTTCGGTACCGCATCTCACGGAAGTTGAAGCGTGGCTTCTTGGAAAATGAAATGAAGAAGGAGCGTATCTATGAATTTTGAAGGGGTGCTTTTGGCACGGTTGCTTGTTGCTGGCGTTTTCGGGGGGCTCATTGGGCTTGAGCGCGAGTATCGCTCCAAGGAGGCAGGACTCCGTACGCATTTTCTCGTGTGTCTCGGTTCTGCTTTGTTCATGATCGTGTCGCAGTACGGCTTCATCGATAATATGGTGAATCTCATGAACCTCTATGGGCCTCGGTTGCAGGTCCGCGCCGATACGAGCCGCGTTGCCTCGCAGGTTGTCTCCGGTATCGGTTTCATCGGAGCCGGTATGATTGTGTTGCAGAGGCGTTTTGTTGTAGGACTCACCACAGCGGCAGGGCTCAGGACGACGGCGGCGATCGGTAAGGCCGTCGGCGGGGGCATGTATGGTGTAGCCGTTTCCTCGACGCGGTTGACGCTCGTGGGGTTCGAGATGCTCCGGAAGATTTCCCACAGAATCGGCCATGTGAAGAAGGAGATGCATGTGGTGTTCTATGCCGACGACCAGGATACCGCGAAATTCGTCACCGACGGTCTCTGCACGGAAGGGCGCTCCATTAACTCGTATTCCTCTGTCCACATGGGCACTCGACTTTACATCAAAATAAATATCGACACCCCCGAGCGGTTCCTCGACGCTGGCACCTTGCTGTCTTATCTACAAAAACAACCGGGAATTGAAGCGGAATCGGTTGACTAAGCGTCCACACTTTGTATTCCTCCATGTTAAAATCTACTATTCTCATTGTAAGCCCAAACTGGCTCGGCGACGCCGTGATGGCGATGCCGGCGGTAAAACAATTTAGCATCAAAAACCCCGGCGCAGTCATTGTCATGTTGGCCAAGCCCTCGGTTGCTGCGCTCTGGCGGATGCATGATTCGGTTGATGAGATTCTCGAACTCGCCGGAGGGAACGCCGCGACCTTCGCGATGGCACGCCTCTTGAGCGCACCCAAAATTGGTCAGGCGTTTATCCTGCCGAATTCCTTCCGTTCAGCGTTAATTCCTTTTCTCGCCCTTATTCCAAAACGTCGTGGCACGGCTTTTCATGCTCGCAGTCTCATGGTTAACGACCCCGTTTCGTTCAAGGCTGAAAAAGCATTTGGGAAATTACACCAGTCCTTAGAATACATGAAGATTCTCTGCGGCGAAGCGCAAGGCGATCTTTCCGAAACAGGTTTTCATCCGCCCAAGCCCGCGTTGATGCAGGAACTGAAGATGGCGCAAAATGATATTCCGGTTTGCATCATTCCTGGAGCGGCGCGCGGCGAGTCTAAGCGTTGGCCGTTTTTCGCTGAAGCAGCGAAGTTAATTTTGACGAAAAATCCCGCCGTGCGATTTATTGTCACCGGCGCGAAGGGAGAGGCCGACCTTTGCCGAAAGGTAGCGGATGCAATCGGTGATCGCGCGGTTTCGGTGGCGGGCAGAACTGGGCTTTCGGAGTTTGCCGCCTTGCTTGGAAACTGTCGGCTCGTGATTTGCAACGATAGCGGTGGCATGCATCTGGCCTCGGCGGCGGGTGTGCCGGTGGTTGCCGTTTACGGGCTCACGGATCCTGAGACGACTGGGCCTATCGGCGCGAATGCGACGATCATTCAGGCCGAAGGCGTGAGCGCATCGCGAGATGTGCCCCGTCAGTCGGCGATCGCTGTGAAAGCGCTGGCCTCGATCCGTGCGCAACGGGTTGCTTCGGCGTGTCTCGAAAAGTTAACGGAATAGAAAAAGGCTTGATTTGCAACTGATCCTAGGAGAATAGGCATCTCGCTTGGTTATCGACTGCACCGCCAAGAGGCCTCTCCTCCCAGTGCGCGACCGAAGCGACATGAATTGCTGCTGGAATTGCTGGCCGAAGACAAACACGGCTTGCAGAGGATGGGGCGGCATGTTAGAATATCCACAAAAATTGGAGTTTTCCCCCATGGCCACCCACAAGAAATCCACCGTAAAGGTATCGGCTTCTAGCAAGAGCAAATCTTCGTCAGGCAAATC
This sequence comes from Kiritimatiellia bacterium, assembly GCA_038325415.1. Classification (GTDB taxonomy): domain Bacteria; phylum Verrucomicrobiota; class Kiritimatiellia; order RFP12; family UBA3636; genus JBBQIY01. Next base: position 2,924 of record JBBQIY010000111.1, on the reverse strand, counting down.
CACAGAGATTGCAAAAAGGCCGGGTATGGCAGTCAAGACAACGGCGGTGTTTAAAAAGCCAGCGCATCTCGGTGGTTTAGGGCGAGGGCTCGACGCATTAATCGGGCGAGAGGCAACGCAGCAGGTGTCGGAAGTTCCTGCGCAAGCTCCAGCAAAACCGGAAATGCCACCCGGAACGAAAAGCGTTTTCATGGTGTCGCTTTCGATGATCCATGCTAGCCCGTGGCAGCCTCGTCGCGTGTTTGACGATGTTGCGCTTCAAGAGCTTGCCGATTCGATCCGCGCGCATGGCATTATTCAGCCGCTGATCTGCCGGGCGTCTCCAGCCGGAGGCTACGAACTGATCGGGGGCGAGCGCCGCATGAGGGCTGCGACTGAGGTCGGGCTTAAAGAAGTGCCGATCATCGTGATGGAGGCGGCGGATCGCGATGCTGCTGAAATGGCATTGGTCGAGAATCTCCAGCGCGAGGATCTCAACATCGTTGAAGAAGCCGAGGGGTATCGTGCACTTGCCGATGGGTTTGGCATGACGCAGGTGGAGATCGCGGAGCGCGTCGGCAAAGCGCGCGCATCTGTCGCCAACACCATGCGTCTTCTCGAACTCCCCGATGAGGTGAAGCAACTTTTGGGTTCTGGACTTCTTTCCGTTGGCCATGCCAAGGTTATCCTCGGCGTGGAGGGGGAAGCGGATCGCATTAAGCTGGCTCGCGACAGTGTCAAGGACGGACTCACGGTTCGCATGCTGGAGCAGCGTGTGGAGCGTCGTAAAGCGGAGCCGAGAACGAAGCTGGTTACCGCCGATATTCCTGAGGAATATGTGACGATGCTGTTGGATAAATTGCATCAGCGCTTTGGCACCAGTGTGCGGCTGAGTCCATCCGTTCGCTTTCAGAATGGCCGACGTGGACGCGGTCGAGTCGAAATCGATTTCATCGACAACGACGATCTTTCCCGCTTGCTTGATTTGCTCGGAGTGGATGTGAACGAGATCTAGACGTTAATAGAAACGAGTGCAGATCGAATTTTTACTCGTAATGCCAAATCTTAAAAAATGAGAATCATACGAGTCCAAAACCCTCTAAGGTGATGCACGACTCTTGTGGATAGGGAATATATGAGAGTTTATTGTACAGAGGGTGATGAGGCGTTGCTCGTAATGGAAAATGCGTTCATCCAGCGAACATGGCGATGGAACGGCGGTAGGATTGCCACCACAGCGATCATGGATCGAATCCGGAATACGACCGTTCATGCCGACGGCAAGAAGCCCGATCTTGAAATCCCAGGATTGACGGATGGTACGTTTCGATCTGCCTCATTCTGCACCGAAGAACATGCTGCTACGAACTTGCTACCGCATCATATCGAGGCAATTGTTGAAACGGTTTTCGACTCGGGATCTCTGCGTCAGGTGTTTCGACTTTTCGAAGCCGCGCCAGCGATTGAGATGATCCTCTGGATGAAATCGGATACCGGCGTCGCAGAAGCGGATTCCGAAACGGTTGATGACACGGGGGCCGTTGAGAACACGAGGTTGCTTGAGTCTCGCAAGGCGAGTATTCCCGTGATGGATCGCATCCCGCTTAACGGTGTGCATTGGACGGCAACTTCGGTGGAGTTTCATGATGCCACCGACCGCTGCAACAATCTTGTCGAGGAGCATCGGGTTCTACCGTATCGCTCCGATTGCATGCTGGCAGGCAATGTTTTGCTGCTGTCGCCTCTGGCCACGTCTTCGCCGAGTCTGTTCGTCGTTAAGGAATCGCCCTGCGGCTCCGCCCAGCTCGACTGGCGTGGGCATGATTTTGTGGTTCGCCTCGGCCAGGCCGATGTGCGCGGTTGCGGCTTTACGGCGGAAAAGCTCGAAGGCTGGATTCGCGGATATGGATGTGCAGTCGGTGTTTCGGGCAAGACGAAATCTGAACAACTCATGGCCCTTCGACGCTACCAAAAATGTCTGCGGCGGATGGATGCCGTGCGCGACAACATGGTCATGATGAACACCTGGGGCGACCGTGCACGCGATGGTAGGCTTTGCGAAAAATTTGCCCTTGCGGAAATTGAAGTTGCGCGGGATTTGGGCGTGACGCACTTCCAACTTGACGATGGTTGGCAGCAGGGGCTTTCGCATAATTCGGCTTTCGCGGGAGGAGAATTTCCTGACTTAGCGCGAATGCCGGACTTCTGGAGTTCGCACCCTGAACGTTTCCCCAACGGATTGGATCCGATTCTCGCATGGGGTCGTAAAAACGGGGTAGAGATTTGCCTTTGGTTCAATCCGAGTAGTGCGAATGACTATGCGTCGTGGCAGCGTGATGCTGAGATTCTGATTTCGCTACATCGTCAGTACGGTATTCTGATCTTTAAGATTGACGGAGTCACGGTGGATACGAAACGTGCTGAGATGAACTTGCGGGCGATGTTCGATGCCGTGGTTGAGGCGAGCGGCGGGACGGTAGCATTTAACCTAGACGTCACAGCCGGCCGACGTTTCGGCTATCATTATTTCTGCGAGTATGGGAATGTCTTTCTGGAAAACAGGTACACCGACTGGTCTAACTGGTATCCAACATGGACATTCCGCAACATTTGGCAGCTGGCTCACTATGTACCTGCCGAGCGAATTCAGGTGGAGTTTTTGAACAACCTGCGCAATGTTGAAAAATATGCCCACGAGGATGAACTCGCGCCTTCAAAGGTTCCGTTTGACACGGCGCTTTGCATGACGCTGGCTGCGCAACCGCTTGCTTGGTTTGAAGGCTCGGGTCTCGCCCGCAATGCGCAATACGATGCGGCGAAGCGACTCCTCGCAACTTACGCCAAGTTTACACAGTCGTTTCACGATGGCGTGATCCTGCCTGTCGGGGACGAGCCAAATGGCAGGTCTTTTTCGGGATTCCAATCGCTTGATGAAGCGGGGAATG
>JBBQIY010000110.1:0-6684 GCA_038325415.1 Kiritimatiellia bacterium | reverse complement strand
AGACAAAATAATTCATGTCCCTGTTCTTGCGACACCACAGAAGAATGGCGAAACTGTGCGTAACATGTTGAGAATCAATGCTGTATTCTGACTCCTGACTTCTGTATTCTTGGTGGGATTCAACTAAATTGAATCCCACCCAGGAATCCTAACCTCTATATTTTATGTTGGCACTGCGGAGTGGTTTGTGGCATACTGAAAAACCTTGGTTTAAATGATGTTCAGAAATGAAAATGGAACGAACAATCAAAATGAACAAAACACCGACAGGAGATACCGATGGCACTTCCAGCCAATAAAACAAAACTCGTGTGTACGATTGGGCCCGCATCTGAAGCTCCCGATGTCTTGAGGCAATTACTCCAGGCCAGGATGAATGTCGCCCGGCTCAACTTCTCGCACGGCACGTTTGATTGGCATCAGAAAACGATCAACGCGCTTCGCCTTGCGGCTCGTACAGCGGGAAAACGCTTGGCGATCATGGCTGACCTTCCGGGTCCGAAGATACGCATCGGTGAATTCCTAGAAGAACCGGTCACGTTGGAAATGGGAAACTTTTTTACGCTGACCACGACTGAATGCCTCGGTACCGAACAACGCGTATTTGTGGACTTTCCGCGCTTACCCGCCGTTGTTAAACCCGGTGACCGCATCTTCCTTAACGACGGAATCGTTCAACTTGAGGTCACCCAAGCCACGGATAGTGACGTGGAGTGCCGCATCCTTGTCGGGGGGGAATTACGCTCGCGCAAGGGAGTGAATCTCGCCGGGATCGATCTCGGGGTTAGTGCATTTACCGAACACGACCATGAGTGCCTGAAGTTTGCGCTGGAAAACGGCGTCGACGCGATCAGCCAGTCCTTTGTCGGGACAGCAGCCGATATCGACGCAGTACGTGAAGCGGCGGAAGCGTTGGGACATCGCCCGTTCATCATCGCTAAGATCGAGCGAGTGGGCGCACTGGCGAATATCGACGAGATCATGAAGGCCGCCGATGGGATCATGATCGCTCGCGGTGACCTGGGCGTGGAAACTCCCATCGAGAATATCGCCATGGTTCAAAAGCAGTTGATCCTCCAAGCGAATCAATTGGGTAAACCGGTCATTACCGCAACACAAATGTTGGAATCAATGGTCCGCGAGTATCGTCCCACACGGGCCGAAACGACCGACGTGGCCAATGCCATCCTGGACGGCACGGATTGCGTGATGCTTTCCGAAGAATCCGCGATGGGCAAATTCCCTGTCGAGGCCGTGAACGTGCTCGCGAGGATCGCAGCCGCAACGGAGCCATATCGCATCAAAAACCGAACCGTGGACGTTTTCGCCAATTACGACCGCGCCAAAGACCTTCGGTTTGTCGACCTCATTTCACGTCATGTGGCTCAAACCGTCAAGCACATCGCTCCCGTGGCGGTTATTGTCCCCACACTTACCGGACACACTGCGCGGATGGTCTCCCGCTTTAAACTTCCTGTTTGGATCGCGGCAGTCAGTCCCGAAGCAGCGACGTGTCAAGGACTGCAATTCTCATACGGTGTCTATCCGGTTCACGCACCTAAGCCCCCTGAGAATTGGAGCGTGTTTGCTAAAGGCTGGGCGAAAGACGAACAGCTCACCACCGGAACTGTTGTGCTGACGGAAGGGCCTTCCCGAGATAATCCTGAGGCGAACCCTCGTTTGGAAATTTTCGATTTGAGCCGGATGCAACATCCACAATCCCGTGGAGAACCCACCGCCGCGATAGAAAAAGAAAACGCATGAAAACTGAAACCCAAACATCGAACATTGGCGCGATTATTTCCGTGCGTGGCAGTGTTGTGGATGTAGAGTTTGATGACCATTTGCCTCGCATCTACTCGGTTCTGCGCACGGGAGAGAACGGCGCAATCGTCATCGAAGTCCTGACCCAACTTAACGCGCGGCGCGTACGCGGCATTGCCTTGACCCCGACACAGGGCCTGGCCCGCGGCATGGCCGTCGAGGACACCGGTGGACTGCTCAAGGCTCCCGTCGGTAAAGGAATCCTCTCGCGAATGTTTGATGTTTTCGGCAACGTGATTGATCGTGGAGCACCGTTAGCCGACGTTCATTGGCAGCCCGTGCATCAGCCCCCGCCACCACTGGCACGTCGTTCGACCAAGTCCGAAATCTTTGAGACGGGCATCAAAGCCATCGATGTTCTCGTGCCTCTGGAACGTGGAGGCAAAGCCGGACTTTTCGGCGGAGCTGGTGTCGGGAAAACAGTGCTGCTCACCGAGATGATCCACAACATGGTCGGCCACCACGATGGCGTCAGCATCTTCTGCGGTATCGGCGAACGCTGCCGCGAAGGCGAAGAACTTTATCGCGAAATGAAAGAAGCCGGCGTTTTGCCGAACATGGTGATGGTGTTCGGCCAGATGAATGAGCCTCCGGGGGCGCGCTTTCGCGTTGGCCACGTGGCGCTGACGATGGCAGAGTATTTTCGGGACGACGAACATCGTGATGTGCTGCTCCTCATCGACAATATTTTCCGGTTCATTCAGGCCGGCTCTGAAGTGTCCGGCTTAATGGGACAGATGCCCTCGCGACTCGGCTATCAACCAACGATGGGCACGGAGTTATCGAGTCTGGAAGAGCGCATCGCCAACACCGACACCGGCGCCATTACCTCCATCCAGGCGGTGTATGTACCGGCAGACGATTTTACTGATCCAGCCGCTGTGCATACGTTCTCGCATCTCTCCGCCTCGATCGTGCTCTCGCGCAAGCGAGCGAGCGAAGGCCTGTACCCGGCCATTGACCCGCTGCAATCAAGTTCCAAGATGGCGACGCCTGGCATCGTGGGCGATCGGCATTATAAATTGGCACAGGAAGTCAGACGGACGCTGGCACAATATGCAGAACTTAAGGACATCATTGCGATGCTTGGCTTGGAGCAACTTTCGCCGGAAGATCGCAACGTGGTCGGTCGTGCGCGGCGGTTGGAACGATTTCTGACGCAACCGTTTTTTACAACCGAACAATTTACGGGTCTCCAAGGCAAGCTTGTCAGCCTCGAAGAAGCGCTGGATGGTTGCGAGCGGATTCTGCGTGATGAATTCAAAGACTATCCAGAGAGCGCGCTTTATATGATCGGAAAGGTGGATGAGGCGAAGAAAAAATGAATTTGACCATTTTACTGCCTTTCGAAATATTTGCTAAGAAGACCGACGTGTCGCGCATCGTCGCGGAGACGCCCGATGGCTCGTTTGGGATCTTGCCAAACCGACTCGATTGCGTGGCGGCGCTCGCTCCAGGAATCCTGACGTACGAGACGAAATCGGAGGGAGCCGTCTATGTAGCTGTGGATGAGGGTGTCCTCGTCAAAACAGGTACGGATGTTTTTGTTTCCGTGCGCCGTGCACTCGGCGGGGCAGACCTCGACCAATTACGCGGTGCGGTGGAGAAAGAGTTTCGGGCACTCGACGAACACGAGCAGAATGTGCGTACCGTTATGGCAAAGCTGGAAAGCGGTCTCATGCGTCGATTAGTGAACTTAAAACATGAATAATGAACCCAACAAAAGCGACTCAAAGAGCGGGCTGAACCTCGCGAACCAGATCGGTTCGAAGGCGGCACGTAAGCTCCGGGCGCAGCGTAACCCGTCACACAATGTCTGGTTTGGGCTGGGCATGATGGGGCTTATCGGCTGGTCGGTGACGATTCCGACGATCCTCGGTGCGATACTGGGCTTGTGGCTAGACCGTCGCTATCCGGGAGGTCGTTCGTGGACGCTGGCACTGTTGGTCGGCGGACTTACCATCGGATGCTTCAATGCGTGGCACTGGGTTACCAAAGAAGATGACTCCATGCGAGAAGAACAGGAGGATAACGATGAATAATATGTTACCTGGAGCCGTGGCGTTTATCGTGGGGCTGCTGCTCGGTGCGTTCTATTTTATCGGGCTCTGGTGGACGGTGCGCAAGGGGGTTATGTCCAAGCATCCAGCACTCTGGTTTTCCATCAGCATGCTTCTGCGAACCATCATCGTTCTCGTTGGCTTTTACTTTGTTGGACGCGATCATTGGGAGCGACTGCTCGTATGCCTCTTCGGATTCATCGTAGCCCGCCTAATCGTCATGCGGCAGACTCGATTGACTCTAACAAAACAGGAGACCCCTCATGCGTCTTAGTCCTGATGAAATGATCTTCTGGCAACACGGCTTCTTCAAGCTGAACGCCACCCTTGTGTTTACCTGGGTATTAATACTGGTATTGGCCATTGGGTCGAAACTCATTACGCGCAAGCTTTCCACGGATTTGACTCGTTCCCGCTGGCAGAACCTTCTTGAAATCATTGTCACGGCGATTCAAAATCAGATCAAAGAAGTGGGCATCAGCCATCCGCGGAAGTATCTCGGCTTCCTAGGTACGCTCTTCCTCTTTGTTGCTGCGTCCAGCCTTTGTTCTGTCATTCCGGGCTTCGAGCCACCGACCGGCTCGCTTTCAACTACCATCGCATTGGCGCTGTGCGTATTGGTCGCGGTACCGCTCTTCGGCATTGAGGAAGTGGGATTGGGCCGGTATCTCAAGTCGTATGTGCAGCCCACGGTGATCATGCTCCCCTTCAATATTATCAGCGAAATCTCTCGCACTCTGGCACTGGCCGTGCGCCTTTTTGGCAACATGATGAGCGGAGGAATGATTATCGGTATTCTGCTGACCATCACGCCCTTCATTTTCCCGATTATCATGACGCTGCTGGGCCTGCTTACCGGCATGGTGCAAGCGTATATCTTCTTTATCCTGGCCACAGTTTATCTTGCAGCAGCGACACAGACGAAGAAACCGAAGCTCAAAAAACAGGAGGCTGAATGAGAGCGAAAGCCAGCATGCAGGCTGAGGACAGCCCGCAAGAAGAGGATAAAATACAAATGAAACCCCACGCGGAACTTTTTTAATCACCCCCTGCAAGCAGTCTCTTGCTTGCAGGCTTATTCAAATAACCCAACCCAAGGAGATCATAAAATGGACAGTATAACCGTCATTGCAGTCGCATCCATCATCACAGCCGGTGTCACCACCGCATTCGGAACCATGGCCCCGGCACTGGGCGAAGGCAAATCAGTCGCCACTGCGCTGGCATCACTCGCGCAGCAGCCTGATGCGTCGCCAACTATCACCCGAACCTTGTTCGTCGGCCTGGCGATGGTCGAATCCACAGCCATTTATTGCTTTGTGGTTTCGATGATCCTCATCTTTGCCAATCCATTCTGGAATCACGTCATTGCCCAAACAGCGGGGAAATAACTTATGCCCATCGATTGGTTTACCGTCGGCGCGCAAGTGCTCAACTTCCTCATTCTCGTGTGGTTGCTGAAGCGCTTTCTGTACAAGCCCATCCTGAACGCCATTGATGCGCGGGAAAAGCGCATTGCTGCGGAGCTTGCGGACGCTGCCACGAAAAAGGCGGACGCTCAAAAGGAGCGCGAGGAATTCCAGAACAAAAACGCGACATTTGACCAGGAACGCGACGACCTGCAGTCCAAGATGCAGACCGAGGTGGAAGCCGAACGCCAACGCCTTCTCGATGAAGCGCGGCAAGCGGCCGATGCCCTGAGCGCCAAACGTAAAGACGCGATGAATCGCGAACAACAGAGCCTGAACGACGAAATCGTCCGGCGAAGTCGCGAGGAAGTATTCGCCATCGCACAAAAGACACTAACGGATCTCGCGGACACCCGTCTTGAAGCGCGCATGAGCGACGTCTTCACACGACGTCTGCGCGATCTGGAGGGTGAAACCAAGGAGGATATCGCCAAGGCCCTGAAAACAGCGACGGAACCGGCACGCGTTCGCAGCGCCTTTGACCTGCCGGCGGAGCAACGCGCGGCGATCCAGCAGGCGATCAACGAAACGTTCTCAGCCGATGTCCCCCTTCAGTTCGTAACCGAGCCAGACGTCATCAGCGGAATCGAACTCATCGTCAACGGACGAAAAGTTGCCTGGAGCATCGGGGATTATCTGGCGTCGCTTGGGAAGGGCGTTCGCGAACTGCTAGAAGAGCAGGCTAAACCCAAGGCAAAACCGGAGTCCAAACCCGAGGCGAAACCGGAACCAAAAACATGACAGACAGTATTACAGCGCCTGAAAATCTGGAAAGCGTTTTCAACAATGCATTCACCGGAATCCGTCAGGTGCGTGAATCGTTCACGCCGAAACTCGCCTCGCGTGAGGTCGGCACGATCGCCAGCATCTCAACAGGTATCGCCCGGGTTACGGGTCTGCCCGGTGTAGGCTATGATGAGCTGCTTGAATTCCCGGGCGGCGTATTCGGTATCGCGTTCAATGTCGACGAGAACGATATCGGCGTCGTGTTGCTGGGCAACTATGCACATCTGGATGCAGGCGACGAGGTTGCACGCACGGGTCGCGTCATGGACGTAGCCGTCGGCGATGGTGTACTCGGACGTGTCATCGATCCGCTCGGGCGCCCCCTCGATGGTCACGCACCGGTGATGACCAGCGAACGGTTGCCGATCGAGCGTCCCGCCGCACCCATCATGGATCGTGCACCTGTCGGCGTGCCTCTCCAAACCGGCCTCAAAGTCATTGATGCCCTCATTCCCATTGGGCGCGGCCAGCGCGAATTAATCTTGGGGGATCGCCAAACGGGGAAGACTGCGATTGCGATTGATACCATCCTCAGCCAGAAGGGC
>JBBQIY010000109.1:0-6702 GCA_038325415.1 Kiritimatiellia bacterium | reverse complement strand
TTGTCGAAGACGTGGGCGCGTTCACTTTTACTGAGCCGTCGAGCAAGCGTGGAACGCGCCTCGCTGGGCGCATCAGCATGGTTACAGGCGGCGCGCAGGGATTTGGCGAGGGCATTGCCCGCGAACTCGCCACTAGCGGTGCCACTCTTGTCATTGCGGATATGAACCTCGCGCTTGCCGAAACCGTCGCAGCGTCGCTGAATGAAAAGCACGGAGCCGGAACGGCGATCGCACTTGCGGTCGATGTGGGAGATGAGGCGTCTGTACAGAGCTTGATTCAACAGACCGTGCTGCGCTTTGGCGGGCTCGATCTTCTCGTGAGCAATGCCGGCGTCTTGCGGGCAGGCGGACTTGAGGAAATGACGCTACAGGCTTTCGAATTCGTCACGCGCATTAACTCTACGGCGTTTGTCCTCGTGACGAAGTACGGCTCACGTCCGATGAAAATTCAGGCGCGTTTCGACGCGTCCTACACAAGCGATATCGTGCAGATCAATTCGAAGTCGGGTCTTGAGGGATCGAACAAGAACTTTGCCTACGCAGGTGGCAAGTTCGGCGGCATCGGGCTTGTGCAAAGTTTTGCAAAGGAGCTGGTCGAACACCGTATCAAGGTTAACGCAATCTGTCCCGGCAACTATTATGAAGGCCCACTTTGGAACGATCCAGAGAAGGGACTTTTTGTGCAGTATTTAAAAGCAGGAAAAGTTCCGGGTGCCAAAACCGTTCAAGATGTGTATGATTTTTACGTAGCAAAGGTGCCGATGCGTCGTGGCTGTTCGCCTGCCGACGTGACGAAGGCGATTCAATACTGCGTTGAACAACTTTACGAGACCGGCCAGGCCATTCCTGTGACTGGCGGTCAGAATATGCTCAAATAACCGAAGGAAATCTATCTTATGGCAACACCTGTAATCATGCCCCGTCAAGGGCAATCCGTCGAAAGCTGTATTATCGGCAAATGGCACAAAAAAGTTGGCGATTCTATCGCCGAGGGCGATACGCTCTTTACTTACGAAACTGACAAGGCGACGTTTGATGAGACCGCCGCTGTGGCGGGAAAATTGATCGCCGTATTTTTCGCTGAAGGGGACGATGTCCCGTGTTTGACAACGGTTTGCATCATCGGCAACGAGGGCGAGGATGTGTCGGCGTTTTCGCCCGCTGGCTCAACACCGGCAGCGGCACCCGCGCCGACACCTGCTCCGGCTGCCCCTCCGGCTGCTCCGGCCTCTGCTTCTGCGCCGGCCCCGGCCGATCCGTCCATGGGGGCACGGCATGCCGTGCCCGCTGACACCGCGCCCGCTACGGACGCCGTGCCTTCCCCACGTGCCAAGCACCTGGCAGAACGCAGCGGTGCCGATCTACGCCAAGCTCAGGGAACTGGCCCTACAGGACGCATCATCGAGCGCGATGTGCGTAAGCTCATCGACGAAGGCCACATGGCCACCGCTGCGGCGGGTGCCCATCCGGCAACCACCGAAGGAACGAGCATTGGCGGACGCGTCGGCATCGCCGATACCGCTACGCCCCAGCAGGGTTCGCCAGCCGCCGCTGCGACACAACATGCCGCACCCATCACCGCGCCTATTGCTTCTGGTTCGGATTCGTGGACGGAGAAGCACTCGGGCATCCGCAAGGTTATCGCCCGCTCGATGCACCAGTCTCTCTCGTCGATGGCACAACTGACGCTTAACACCAGTTTCGATGCTACGGAGGTCATGGACTTCCGCAAGCGTCTGAAGCAAGCGAACGAAAAGGGACTCGGGGAGAAGGGCTTTGTGTTCGCGCAAACAGTACCCACGCTGGGTGACATCCTGCTGTATGCAGTTTCGCGCGTACTCCCCAATCATCCCGCCTGCAATGCCCATTATGATGACGAGAAAATGACGTTTTTTAAGCACGTCAATCTGGGTGTAGCCATTGACACGCCGCGTGGGCTCATGGTGCCAACGCTTTTTAGTGCTGATTTGCTCAGCTTGCCCGAGGTTTCCAAACAAGTTAAGGCGATGGCAGACAATTGCCGCAAGGGAACGATCAGCCCGGATCTCCTCAAAAATGGCACGTTTACCGTGACGAACCTTGGCACGTTCGGTGTTGAATCGTTCACGCCGGTTATCAATCCGCCACAAACCTGTATCCTCGGTGTCTGCAACATCACAACCCGTATGCGCGAGAGAAACGGCAAAATGGAAACGTATCCGGCGATGGGGCTTTCTCTCACTCTCGACCATCGGGCCGTCGACGGTGCCCCAGCAGCACGCATGTTGCAAGATCTAGTTTCTGTGCTTGAAAACTTCACACTTCTGCTCTTGCAGGGAGGAAAGTAACGTGTACGATCTTATTATTCTGGGCGGAGGCCCTGGAGGTTATCTTGCTGGGGAGAGAGCTGGCGCTGCCGGTCTCTCCACGCTGGTGATTGAGAAAAATAAACTCGGCGGTGTTTGCCTCAACGAAGGATGCATCCCATCGAAGACGTTGCTCAACAGCTCCAAGATCTACGATCATGCTCGCAACGGACAGAAGTATGGCGTCACCTCGGAAAACGCGAAAATTGATCAAGCCGTTGTTATTGCTCGCAAGAACAAGGTCGTCAAGATGCTGGTCTCTGGCGTTGGCCAGGCACTGAAAGCCGCCAAGGTTACCGTTAAAGAGGGATTTGGCGAGATTCTTGGTCGCCTCGATGGCGTCATCCGCGTTAAGGTTGGCGACGAAATATTCGAAGGCAAGCGACTGATCATCGCGACAGGCTCGGAGGCGGTTGTGCCGCCAATCCCCGGCGTCAAGGAAGGCCTTGCTGCTGGAACCGTGCTGACGAATCGCGAGATCCTCAATCTCCAGGTCATCCCCAAGACGATGGTTGTGGTCGGTGGCGGCGTTATCGGGCTTGAAATGGCAGGCTATTTCCAGACCTGCGGCTGTCAGGTGACCGTGATCGAAATGTTGGATCACATTGCTGGTGCAGCCGACCGTGAAATGTGTACGCTACTGCAGAAAGCTTTCGAGAAGAAGGGCATTAAATTCCATCTCAACTGCCAGGTCACGGCCGTCAAGGACGGCTCTGTTGAATTCACGGACAAGGGCGAGACGAAGCGGGCGGATGCGGAGTACACGCTCATGAGCGTCGGCCGCCGTCCTGTCACGCGCGGTTTCGGACTTGAAACTCTTGGTGTGCTCGTTGAGCGCGGACGTATCGTCACGGATGCGCAGGGGCGCACGAATGTTCCTGGCGTCTTCGCTGTGGGCGATGTCAACGGCGTTTGGATGCTGGCTCATGCCGCTTACCGCGAAGCGGAGGTGGCGGTCAATACCATTCTCGGCAAGAAGGACGGCGTGCGCTACAATGCCATGCCTTCAGTCATCTATACGAACCCTGAGATGGGATTTGTGGGCGAAACCGAGGAGACCTGCAAGGAGAAGGGGATTGAGTACCGCAAGGTGACGCTTCCCATGAGCTACAGCGGGCGCTACCTTGCCGAAAACGAAGGGGGAGAGGGGAAAATTAAACTGCTCGTCGATCCCGTTCACAATTGTATTCTCGGCTGCCATCTCATCGGTAGCTACGCATCGGAGATCATTCTCGCCGTCGGCATCATGGTTGAAACCGAGATGCGAATTGACGACATTAAAGAAATCATCTTCCCGCACCCAACGGTCGGCGAAGTCATCCGCGAAGCAATTTTTCACGTATAATTTAAGGAGACACATACTATGGCCAAGCAACTGTTTATCAACCCGGCAGATGTCCGGAAATCCAGCTTTATCAAGTTCGATAAAATTCCGGTCTGCCAATACAGCAAGACGATCAAAGAGGAATCGGCGCTCTACACGAAGGCCGATTTTCTACGTATCTACTCGCACATGCGCATGATTCGTGAATTCGAAACCATGCTCTATTCGATCAAGACCACGAACGCCTACAACGGTCTTGAGTACAACAACCCCGGCCCAGCGCATCTTTCCATGGGACAAGAGGCCTCTGCGGTTGGACAAGCCTACTTGCTGACGCCAGACGATTACATCTTCGGTTCACACCGTAGTCACGGCGAGATTCTGGCAAAAGGTCTTTCCTCGATCCATCAGCTTGACGATAAGTCGCTGCTGTCGATCATGGAGAATTTTCTCGGCGGCGTGGCTTACCGGATCATCGAGCACGCGAACAAGAGTCGCGGCTTGACCGTCAAGCAGTTGGCAGTCGAATTTCTCGTTTACGGCGCGCTTGCTGAAATTTTCGCGAAGGAGACCGGTTTCCACAAGGGGCTCGGCGGTTCGATGCACGCTTTCTTCCTGCCGTTCGGTATCTATCCGAACAACGCCATTGTCGGCGGCTCTGCCGACATCTCTGTCGGTGCTGCTCTCTTCAAAAAGGTCAACCGCAAGCCTGGCGTGGTGGTGTGTAATATCGGTGACGGTGCGATGGGTCGTGGCCCTGTATGGGAAGCGATGTCCTTCGCGTCCATGGATCAGTTCCGTACGCTTTGGGATGACGAGATGAAGGGCGGATTGCCGTTGCTCTTCAATATCATGAACAACCAGTATGCAATGGGCGGTCAAACCCGTGGCGAAACCATGGGCTACGATTTCCCTGCACGCATCGGTGCTGGCGTCAACCGGGATCAGATGCATGCAGAACGCGTTGACGGATACAATCCGCTGGCGGTCATCGAAGCGATGACGCGTAAGCTCACCGTCCTGCGCGAGAAACGTGGCCCTGTTTTGATGGACACGATTACCTACCGCTATTCTGGCCATTCGCCCTCGGATGCCGACTCCTATCGCACAAACGAAGAGAAGGAAATGTGGCAGAAGGAAGATTCGATCGACGCGTTCCGTCGCGATCTCATCGCCGCGAAGCTGGCGAAGAAGGCCGACTTCGAGGCGATCGATGAATCCATTGTCCGCACGATCACCGACGCGGTCCGTCTTGCTGCTGATCCCGTGGTGTCACCGCGCATGAATCTCGACGTGTCGCCTGATGCGATCGAGAAGCTTATGTTCTCCAACGAGCGTCGTGTGAAGATGGAAGATCGCCCGGTCGATATGTTGCAGACCCGCGAAGAAAATCTCCGTGTGCAGCAGATTGCGAAGAAGGAACGTTTTGCTTTTGATGCCGACGGCAAGGCAGTTTCGAAGAACAAGGTTTTCCAACTTCGCGATGGACTTTTCGAGGCGATCCTCGATAAGTATTACGAAGATCCGACGCTCGTCGCTTACGGCGAAGAGAATCGCGACTGGGGTGGCGCTTTCGCCGTCTATCGTGGTCTGACGGAAGCGGTGCCGTATCATCGTCTCTTCAACTCACCGATTGCAGAAGGCGCAATCATCGGCTCTGCCGTTGGCTATGCCATGAGCGGTGGCCGTGCACTTGTCGAACTCATGTACGCCGACTTCATCGGTTGCGCAGGCGATGAGCTTCTCAACCAGCTCCCCAAGTGGCAGGCGATGTCTGCTGGCATTCTCAAGATGCCAGTTGTCGTGCGCGTTTCCGTTGGATCCAAGTATGGCGCCCAGCACTCGCAGGATTGGACTTCGCTCTGTACGCAAGTTCCAGGATTGAAGGTCGTGTTCCCCGCGACCCCGTATGATGCCAAGGGCCTCATGGCTACTGCGCTCAACGGCACGGATCCGGTGATCTTCTTCGAAAGTCAGCGCATCTACGATGTTGCCGAACAGTTCCACGAAGGTGGCGTACCGGTCGAGAGCTACGAGATTCCGTTCGGTGAGCCGGACGTGAAGAAGGTTGGTAAGGATCTGACGATTCTCAGCCTCGGTGCTACGCTGTATCGCGCGCTTGAAGCCGCGAAGATATTTGAAGAGAAGCACGGCATCAGTGTCGAAGTGATCGATGCACGTTCGCTCGTTCCGTTCAACTACGAGAAGGTCATCGAGTCGGTTAAGAAGACCGGTAAGATCATTGTCGCAGGCGACGCCTGTGACCGTGGATCCTTCCTGAGTGAGCTCGCCCGTAACATCGGCGATCTCTGCTTCGACTCTCTCGATGCGCCCGTCGTGGTGCTCGGTTCCCGCAACTGGATTACCCCAGCTTACGAACTCGAAAACCACTTCTTCCCTCAGCCAAGTTGGTTCATCGACATCTTCCACGAGCGCATTCAGCCGATTGCCGGCTACGTCGCCCAGAAGAGTTTCACCAGCGTCGAAATGATTCGCCGCAATAAGCTGGGGGTGTAGGATAGGGCGTGGGGAGGGACCGGATTGACCTTGTTGACAGTATTGACAGCAAGGCCCGCCGGTTCCCCTCGCCACCCCTGTCAACAAGGTCAATCTTGTCAATGAGGTCACTTCCGTCACCCTCGTCAATACGGTCAACACGGTCAATCCGGTCAAAAAAATTAAACTCCCAGGAGGCATTCATGCCTGAACTCTTCGACAAGCACGGCGGCTTCCGCCGGCTGCATTCCTTCACGCTCGCCACGATCGTGCAGCTTGACACCCTACGGTTCTGCCGCCGGTTCTTGACGTTCGATCATCGCGAGGCCGACACCAAGTTCTACGACCCCAAGAGGCGGCAATACGACCAAATGACCCAGGCCGCGCGCAGTGGGCGCCAGAACATCATCGAGGGCTCGGAGCGCTCCTCGACCTCCAAAGAAACCGAAATGAAACTCACCGATGTCGCCCGCGCGAGCTTGAGCGAGCTGCGCGGCGACTACGAGATATTCATCCTCGACCGCGGCCAGCTCCCGT
>JBBQIY010000108.1:0-6795 GCA_038325415.1 Kiritimatiellia bacterium | reverse complement strand
AAGCCGGTCTCCGCTTCGGCGAAACGAAGGGACTCTGCCGCCGCGGAAGCGATCCCGCATGGAATAACAACAGAATCTCGGAAGGCTATATCACCGACACCTCCCTCGCCTACGGTGCCTACATGAGAATCGGCATGGGTGCAAACTACAAAGGCGTGTTCCTCGATGCCTCCTATTTCATTTCCTGGATGTATTCGTTTGACGAAACCGAGAGCGGAACCGTCGTCTTCCCCGACAACGATGACGCACTCTTCATCCAGAATGACCGCGGCTTCGAGGTACGCCTCGGATACACCTACGCATTCTAAACTGAAGAAGGCCTTAGGTCTTAGGTACTAAAAAGCTTTGTCGTGCCTCGGCACGGAGAGCCTCGGCACTTGGAGCACATGCCTCTTGCCTGTGCACACGCCACATATCATGCAAATCCACGGCGGCACCGCCACCGTGGCGAAGGCACCTGTCTCACGCTCCGCATGCCAGCTTTCCGGCGGTAGCAGCTTGCGAGCGGCTTGCCGGCAGCTTGCAGGCTGAGGACAGCCTGCAAGAAGAGGGTAAAACTGGCGGCTATCTTTGTGCGAAGCTGGCTTGCGAACAAGGGACTGCCCGCAAGAAGAGGGTAAAACTGGCGGCTATCTTTGTGCGAAGCTGGCTTGCGGGCAAGGGACTGCCCGCAAGAAGAGGGTAAAACTGGCGGCTATCTTTGTGCGGAGCTTTTACTCTCCTCCTGCAAGCAGTCTCTGCTTGCTGGCTCCTGAGGGTAAAACTGGCGAAACCACTTGCGGAGCTTTTACTCTCTCCCTGCAAGCAGTCCCTTGCTTGCAGGTAGCTTGCAGGTTGGCACGCCGTATTCCCCCAGTTACAAGCGCGTATATCGCCACTCGGCGGGGCTATCGCCTTCATAGCGCATAAAGCCGTGGAAGATGCGCGGATTACCATCGAACACAAGAGGCAGAAACAATTTATCACCCTGCCACATCGGCAAGTCTCCAACCGCTTCAAGCGGAATCCAATGCAGGGAGCCTTCCTCATTGTCGAGGATTGGTGTGCCGGTAAAGCCATCAATTAAAAACACGAATGCCAACCAATCCTGCTTCTTGGGTCCGAAATCAACCCAGCAAATCGTGCCGCGTAGCGACATCGACGTGACCGTGAGGCCCGTTTCCTCCAGCACTTCACGCATCATGCCGGATGCGACATCCTCATCCCGCTCCAACTTGCCGCCGATGCCGTTGTACTTGCCGAGATTCTCGTCGGAATCGCGGTATGTGCGATGCACCATCAACACGGACTTTCGGTCTGCTGACAATAGGAATCCCAATGTGCTGGCGATGGGCTTGTGATGGGTATCTGACATATTATTCTCCCTTTTGCTCTTCGTTTGTCGGCATTCCCGTCACACGCAAATCGAGTGGCGGAATTTCTGTTCCATCGGTCATGCGATAGGTGACATCGCCGAAGTTGACTGTCACGGTCACGCCGTTCGCGAAGACCGTCTGCTGAATGCTTCGATCGGCGGTCAGAATACGATGATCCGTCATCTCCGAATATCCCGTTGCGCGCGAAACGGGCTCAGCCACTTGGTAACTGGCCGCAAACTGGTCTTTCATTTTATCCCACTGCTTGATGTTGAACATATACATGGGGGGCGTCCCATAGAGCGCATTGAAGAGATCACGCTTGCGCCAAATCTTAGGCAGCTTGTTGTTGTAATCACCCCAGTACCACTGTGCCACGACGCAATCGTGGTAGACCAGCTCCCAGAGCGGTAGACGGTACTTTTCACCGACCTGATACTTCGATATTTTCTCCGGCACCTCGTCAACGACACGATCCATGTGCCGTCCGGCATCGTCAACCCGATACGGCCCCAGACTCAGCATCCCCTCGAAATAATCGCAGAACGGAACGGCCGCTTCATGCCCCGTCTCGCTACCGCAGACCAACCCAAAGGTTTCGGAGACCAACTGAAGCAGCTCCATCTTGTATTGCCGACTCTGCGTGCGCGTCATCGGATGGTCGGGATGATAACACTCGAACCAAGGTGCTGCCACGGTGGTGTCGATGAAACGTGCGGTGAGAGGCTTGTCCTTGAGTTCTGCGGCAATACGCTTCCGCGCATACGGCAACGCCTTGGAATCGCAGATGACCGCGCAGGAAAGCATCCCGGCGCCATCCTTCTTCTCGATCGCCCAGCCTCGCCGCCAGAGTCCGTTCGTTCCTTCCCAGTTGATGTCCTGCGGGAACGCCGCCGTCACCCAGTCGCCATGCTTGTATTGGATTTTATCGAAGTTTGCGGGATCCATGATATCCTGATAGATATCGTAGCGGCTGGTGAGCACGTTCGTCATCGCGTTCATCGCGACAATATCTGCAACACTTCCATTTCCGCTCCAGAGGAGTCGGTCCATGCCCAGCGACTGCATTTCGGAAACCAGACGCACCCGGTCTGATCCCGGATCAAAGCTCCAGATGTAAGCCTCACCGTAAGTCCAGGTCTCCTGTGCGCCTACCGTGCAGACCAAGAATCCCAATACAGCCGCCAATCCTATCTTTTTCATTATCCTTGATCCTTCATAACGCATTCATCTTGAAACCGAGTATGCCTGACATTCTACACCTTCCAGACGACATGAAAAGCTTCGCGGCCCCGTGGTTACTACCCCATACAATTCCGTGATTTTCGTGTTCTTCCGTGGAAAAATCTTTTCCCGCACTCTGCCCACTCTCTATCCGCAGATTATTCCGAGGGCTACCGCCTCGGCTCCACTGTTCCATCATTCCAGTGTCCTAAATCTGTGTTGGTAACCTGTGGATGACTTACGCCAAAGAAAGAGTCTGCATAAGCATTATTTTGTCTTTTTCAAACATGTTGACCCACCATGTGACAAGAGGTCAGGCTTTTCAATTCTCTCCACCTTATTTTTTTCGCGAGGTAAAGCAGATTTGACTCCTTTGCCTTTCTTGCTTGTTTGTTGGCTTTGGTACTCTGATTTTTTATCCAAGAGCAACATTTGCGCCTACTTATTGATCGTCTGAACAACGATTACATTTTCCCCGACCCAATTCCCCACGATAGAACTCAGTATAGTTGAATTTCATAAAGAATACCCCCAAGTAGAGAGTGTGTCAACGCTGAAAATCGAGTCCGCGCAATCGCATGAACCGCGCAAAGAAATCAGAGATCTCGCTTTTGGGTGGCAGAACTTTCGACTTGCGACTTTCGTCTTTCGGGATGGAAAAATGTGCCAATGGAATCACCCTGCCACGCAAAGGCAGTTTGGCTAACACCTTCTACTTCGACAAAGTCGCTCCCAAACCCATTAACACCATTCCCGACACCCACAAAAGATAGGAAAGTTTTTCATATTTCAGAGCCTTTTTTGCTTCAGCCCTCAAAACAGCATCAGGATCACAACGAATGATATTCTTCAGAATACGCATTTTTCTCGGCTGCCGCCAATTAGCCCAGATATCGGTCGATTCGAGCTTCTCTGCATGAGATCGTGTCGCAACAACAATACGTTGACAGAGATGAACATGGATCAACATTGCAATGAGCCCGCTAATTCCAGTTAAACCCCCAATTGTAAATATTGCGAAATTCATAGTCGTTCATCCAATCACTTTATTGCTTCGCACAAGGACAACCTCGCAAATAGGAAAGAGTGTATTGCTTCTGCTGACACCTGTCAAGAAACCATGGAGTTTTGCCTACAATCTCTATGCTCCCTTTTCATCTCCGTGCCTCCGTGGTGAAGAAAAATTAACCATGAAAAACAACATGAAGCTTCATAAAAAACCTCATGTCCTTCGCGATCTTTGCAAACCCTTTGCGGCCCTTGCGGTAAAATCATTGTAATCTCGAATACCGAATTCAAGATTACATTAATCCTATTTTAAACCCCAAACTCATCTTTCCTCGCTTTGTCTTCGCATGAGACTGCTTCAAACGACTGCATCCGGTTAATCCTGTAATCCCGTCTAAAAACACCTTCGACGATCGCCTACCCTACCCTTCCAACATTCCACTTCTCTATTTTTCGGTTGTAAAAGTGTGATACTGGTTGCATTTTTCGATCGTAAAAGTGTATTATGCCTTCGTTACCTGTCTTTTACAGAGAGACTGAAACGTCAAATTGAGTTATAACAACCCGAGGAGGAATTCGCGTGAAAAGACTGGCCATGAAGAATCTCGAGAAATGGAAAACCTCACAAAACCGAAAGCCGCTCATTGTACGTGGAGCCAGACA
Source organism: Kiritimatiellia bacterium (assembly GCA_038325415.1). Classification (GTDB taxonomy): domain Bacteria; phylum Verrucomicrobiota; class Kiritimatiellia; order RFP12; family UBA3636; genus JBBQIY01. Next base: position 2,545 of record JBBQIY010000108.1, on the reverse strand, counting down.
AGTCGGAAAAACTTGGCTGATGAAGGCGTTTGGAAACACTTCCTTCAAGAATACCGCCTACATCAACTTCGATAACAACCAGAGGATGAAGGAGCTTTTCGAAGGCGGTTTTGATATTCCTCGTCTATTGACAGCACTTCAGATCGAAGCCGGAACCTCAATCAAAGCAGATGAAACACTCATCATCTTCGACGAAATACAAGAGGTGCCTGCTGCCCTGACTTCTCTCAAGTACTTCTACGAAAATGCACCGGAGTATGCCATCATCGCCGCTGGATCGCTTCTTGGTGTAGCCCTTCATCGCGGGACAGGGTTTCCTGTTGGTAAGGTTGCTTTTGTCGACATGTTCCCGATGAGCTTCACTGAGTTTCTCGTCGCTTCAGAACAAAGCGATCTTGTCCACCTGCTCACAACTCGGGACTGGGGTCTTATTACCACTTTTAGAGAGAAATACATTGATTTTCTCCGCAACTACTACTTTACTGGAGGAATGCCTGAGGCTGTCGATGCGTTCACAAAACGTCATGATTACACAGAAGTCCGTGAAATCCAAAACCGCCTTTTGATCGCCTATGAGCAGGATTTATCGAAACACGTTCCTGCTGAGACCGTTCCACGCATCCGTATGCTGTGGAATTCAATTCCGGCGCAACTTGCCAGAGAGAACAAGAAATTCTTCTACGGCATGATACGTGAAGGCGCAAGAGCAAAGGAATACGAACTCGCCATGCAATGGCTTATCGATTGCGGTCTGATTCATCGCGTCGACCGCGTTGGCAAGCCAGACCTCCCCTTGTCATCTTATACAGGGAGCGGATTTAAACTGTTTATGCTCGATGTCGGACTGCTTGCGGCAAAAAGCGAACTCGATGTCAAAACCCTGCTTGAAGGAAACCGAATATTCGAGGAGTTCAAAGGTGCACTCACCGAGCAATATGTTCAGCAGCAACTCCGCTCAGAATCCAGCATCATTCCGTATTACTGGTCTGCCGAAAGAGGCAATGCTGAAATCGATTTCTTGTTTCAGCACGGCACGGATGTCGTCCCTGTCGAAGTCAAAGCCGAAGAAAACCTCCGAGCGAAAAGCCTGAAAACATTCTCCGAGACCTACAAACCCAAAACATCAATACGCACCTCGATGTCGAACTACCGCGAAGAGGACTGGCTGACCAATCTTCCCTTGTATGCGATCAGCCAGATCAGTAACATCTGCAAAGAATAACTGTTTTCTGCCCTTCTGATCCGTCTCATACCGAAACCATAAGTGTTGCGCTAGCCGATCGCCCGCGCGTGTTGTTGAGCGTACAATGGCAATATTGAGCGCACCATCCGCGAGAGGCATATACATCCAGATACCGCGGAAATGGCCGTGAGGCGTTGCCATATCGAATGAAACGCTCGCGCCGAGATGCGGATTCGCCAACTCAGAGAGCTGTTCCAGCATCGCGACGCACGCCTGAGAACCCGTATCAATGGCATCTTGGCCATCAAACCACACGCAAGCCGCCGTTTGCGGCTGTTCGTCACCATCCGACTGTTCCCCCTTCGATGGCATCTCAGCCGCGAGGATGATCCGAACTCGTGTGGCGTGATCACCAGCAAACGCAGGATCGTCCATGACGGTCTGAACCGAGCGTGCTGCTGATGCGAGAACCCGGTCGGTCTGTGCGACAATCAGATCGGAGAACGTATCGTATGAATGGGCGACAACAATCGCCGCTAGAGCAATATAAACCTCAACCACATTAGAGAACTTGTCGCTTTCAAAGTCATACAGGTGTTCCGTGATGTCAGCCTGAGAAACAACCTGACCCTGATGCAAGGCCAGGTATTCCAGCAGCTTGTACTCCATGGCGCGCAGCGTCACAGAGCGGGCGCTTACGGTAACACGGTGTGATGCGGTATTGATTTACAAGGGCCCGACACGCAGAACCGGTTCGGTGCGATCGTATGAGCGGCGAATCAACGCTTTGCAGCGGGCCGCCAATTCAGCCAACTCAAACGGCTTGGTCAGATAGTCATCGCCACCGTCGTTCAACCCCCGAACGATATCCGCAGTGGTGTCGCGTGCCGTCAGGATCAAGACTGCCGTCTTCACGCCTTCGGCTCGGAGTGCCTTCAAGATGGCCCATCCATCCACCTTGGGTAGCATGAGGTCCAGAAGAATCAGGTCGTAGGAATTCGTCCGCACCATATGGAGACCGTCTTCACCATCCATCGACACATCGACCGCATAGCCGCCAGGCTTTCGCAGGAAGGCGGCAATATTGCGTGCCAACCTGACTTCGTCTTCTACAACGAGTATGCGCATGATCGTATTCCTCTCTTTCCTAATTCCAGTCAACCCCATCTTATCAAATCGAACCTGAAATGAAACTGAAGAATCAAACCCCGAATTCCAACGGGGTGCGCGTCAAAACAGTTTGACGCGCAAAGGAGCAAGGGGTCAGAGTTCAGGGTTCAGGTGTTGCACATCAAGAGGTTAGGCTTACTTAGAGCGCATGATGGCGTGTCATTGATTTTGAGGACATAAAAAATGAAATGA
>JBBQIY010000107.1:0-6811 GCA_038325415.1 Kiritimatiellia bacterium | reverse complement strand
TGACTCCTGACTTCTGTATTCTGGGTGGGATTCAACTAAATTGAATCCCACCCAAAGCTACCCGTGTCGGCTAACATTAAAAGTCGCCACTCTCTAATTTTAGCCCAAGTGTGGGGTATCGCATGAGAAACAGTCTATGGGCCGACGATGCGGTAGAATCGGGTGGGATGAGAAGAGGCGTCGGGGTCGTGAAGAATGATCGAGTTGTCGGTAAGATTCGTCGTGCAAAGACGAACTAGGGTCCCAGAGTTTGGTTGCGCGATCAGCGAAGGTGGTGGGCCAAGCGGAGGCAAAGGTCGGGAGATAGTAGAGAGTTGGAGAAGTTTCGAAAAATACGTTACTGCCGATGTTAGGTGGACTGCCGGCAAAATAGACGCGTTGCAGGCCAGAGCACTGGGAGAACGCATCGTTGCCAACGTTGGTGACGCTGTTGGGAATCGTAACGCTGGTTAGGCCAGAGCAACCGGAGAACGCGGAGTCGCCAATGGTGGTGACGGGGTAACCACCTAGTTCGTTCGTGATGGACAAGGCTCCAGAGTAGTTCTCGTCAAAGTCGGTAATGGTGACCTCGCCGCCAGTGACATCTAAGTATAAGGGCCTTGAGTCAAAGCGTGGGCGATGAGAGGTGCGAGAAGCAACATGCATGCTAGAAAGCAATAACACATTCTTTTCATGGAACTCCTTATGTTTCGACAAACAGAAATATAGATTTCAATGTCATGAGGTACATGAAAATAGTAACACCTTGCCAAAAGAATGACAACCTACTTTTATTATTAATTCGCGCCTATTAATTGGATGGCTCGCCACAGTCTTTCGGAAGTGTGCCGTTACGGTTCTGTTGCAGCATAGTGGCAGAGCCGTCTCGGCTCTGCTGCAACAGAGTGGCAGAGCCGTCCCGGCTCTGTTCGTTCAGCGGCGAGACGCCGCTGCCACTTTGTTTCAGCATAGTTTGTTGCAGCAGTGTGGCAGAGCCGTCTCGGCTCTGTTCATTCAGCGGCGAGACACCGCACTACGCACTACTCCCTACGCACTACTCCCTCTTTCAAAGCTTTAAGCCTTATTCGATATGGCCTCACGGATTGCTGCCTGAGCGGCTGCAAGGCGTGCAATCGGCACTCGAAACGGGCTACAGGAAACGTAGTTGAGCCCGACCTTGTGGCAGAACTCGACCGAGCGGGGTTCACCACCATGTTCGCCGCAAATACCAAGCTTAAGATCAGGCTTAATCAACCGGCCGCGCTCAGCGGCAATCTTGACGAGTCCGCCAATGCCCTCTTGATCAAGAACCTGGAACGGATCGTATTCGTAAACACCGGCTTCGACGTATTCCTCCAAGAACTTACCCGCATCATCGCGAGAAAAGCCCATGCCCATCTGCGTCAGATCGTTGGTTCCGAAGCTGAAGAAGTCCGCTTCTGCTGCAATCTTATCGGCGGTGATTGCCGCACGCGGCACTTCGATCATCGTCCCGATCTTGATGTTCAGCTTCTGGTTGCTCTCTGTTTCCACGGCCTTAATTGTCGCCAAGGCAATCTTCTTCTGCGAAATCAGTTCCTTCACATCGCCCACGAGGGGGATCATGATCTCGGGATTAGATCCTGGAACCTTGATTGCTGCCTCGCAGATTGCACGCACCTGCATCGCCGTGACCTCAGGATAGCTGATGCCGAGACGGCATCCACGGTGTCCGAGCATGGGGTTGCACTCGTGCAGCGACTCCACCAGTTCCTTGACTTGGGAGACTTTCATGCCCATTTCCGCGGCCATTTCCGCCTGTCCTGCCTTGTTATGAGGAAGAAACTCATGAAGCGGAGGATCCAGCAGACGAACCGTGCAAGGACGTCCTTGAAGGGCTTTGAAGATCGCCACAAAGTCTTTCCGTTGAAGCGGCAGAAGTGCTTTCAGGGCTTCATTGTACTGAGCCTCAGGTTTTGCAAGTTTCGCAAGAATCTCCTGACGAGCTTCGTCAGAGCCGGTCAGCGTGTATTCCTTGCGGAATTTTCTCACGGTATCGGCAACAAGGATCAACCGACGGATAGCAATCGTTCGGCCTTCAGGCTTGTCGGGATTATCAAAGAACATGTGTTCGGTGCGACAAAGTCCAATGCCTTCGGCACCGAACTTGACGGCACGTTTTGCATCAGCCGGTGTATCGGCATTCGTACGAACGCCGAGACGACGGAACTTATCTGCCAATGCCATGATTTCTGAAAAAGGACCCGTCAGAGCAGCGTCTTCGGTTTCAAGTGCGCCCGCGTAGACGACACCTGTCGATCCATTGAGCGAAATCCAATCGCCTTCCTTGATGACAATCTTCGTATCGGCAATTTTCGCCACCTTCTTCGCGTGATCAACCACGAGTGAGCCGGCGCCCGCGACACAACACTTGCCCATGCCGCGCGCGACCACTGCCGCATGCGAAGTCATGCCGCCACGTGCGGTCAGAATCCCTTCGGCGGCCACCATACCCGAGATATCCTCCGGACTTGTCTCCGTACGAACGAGAATAACCTTTTCACCACGCTTTTTCCACGACTCCGCATCGGTCGCAGAAAAGACCACACGTCCTGATGCTGCGCCCGGCGATGCGTTGAGCCCCTTGACGATCATCTTTCCGTCTTTCTGAGCAATCGCTTCCACACCCTTCTTGAAAACAGGGTGAAGAAGCTGGTCGAGTTGATTGGGCTCGACGCGCATGACCGCCGTCGGCTCATCAATGAGACCTTCTGTCACCAAGTCGATTGCAATTCGTACGGCCGATGCAGCCGTGCGCTTGCCGTTGCGCGTCTGCAACATATAGAGCGTCCCATTCTCAATGGTGAACTCCATGTCCTGCATGTCACGGTAATGCTTTTCGAGCTTGTCCTTGATCGCATCAAGTTGCTTGAAAACGACGGGCATGACCTCTTCCAGTGAAGGGAATTTTGAAGCACGCTGCTTCTCCGTAACGCCATGCGCCTTGGACCAAGCTCTTGATCCTGCAAGCGTGATTTGCTGCGGTGTACGAATGCCCGCCACGACATCTTCACCCTGTGCGTTGATCAGATACTCGCCATAGAAATACTTGTTCTCACCCGTCGACGGGTCGCGCGTAAATGCCACACCCGTAGCCGAGTTGCTACCCATGTTGCCATAGACCATCGACTGCACGTTAACGGCCGTTCCCAAGAGTCTACGAATATCGTTCAGCTCGCGGTACTTGATGGCGCGTGGGTTGTTCCAAGAAGCGAAAACCGCCTCGATCCCACCCCAGAGCTGTTGCATGGGGTCTTCGGGGAAAGGTTTACCCGTTGTGGCCAAAACGACCTCAAGATAGTGCTTGATGACGACATCAAAATCCTTCACGTCCAAGTCCGTGTCAAGTTTGACACCCTTGGCCTTCTTGACTTTATCGAGTTCGTGCTCGAATTGGTGGTGCTCGACGCCGAGAACGACATTGCCATACATCTGGATGAAGCGACGACGCGAATCTTTCACGAAACGCTCGTTACCCGTTAGCTCAATCAGAGTCGCCGCCGTCTCTTCGTTGAGACCGAGATTAAGAACCGTATCCATCATGCCCGGCATCGAGGCCGCTGCGCCGGATCGGACCGAAACGAGGAGCGGATTCGGGCCATGTCCAAAAGTTTTTCCAGTGGTCTCCTCAAGCATCCTGAGTGCGCCGACAACTTGTTCGCTGATCGTCTCGAAAAGTTTCACATTTCCAAGCTCATAGTACTTTGCGCAAGCCTCTGTCGTGATGGTAAAGCCCGGAGGCACCGGTAGCCCAAGTTTCGCCATGTCGGCGAGGTTGGCGCCCTTACCTCCAAGAAGCGCCTTCATTTCGACGCCACCCTCTGACTTATCTGCTCCGAAAAAATAGACGAATTTCGCTGCTTCTGACATTGCTCGTTCTCCAAATTGGTAGGTTAGTGTTCAAACAAATGCCTCGCTGTTTTATTCGGCACATACGGGATGCACACAAAAACATACTCCGTTATACGGATGAGAAAACGGAGGAACAAAGCACTTGTATAGCTCGGATTGTATGAAAACCCTTGCAAGAGGTCAAGAAACAATAAAAGGAGGGATCAAAGTTGAGGAAGCAGGGTTCAGGACTGGAGTGAGTATACCGTCCCGGCTTTGTTTCAGCAGTGTGGCAGAGCCGTCTCGGCTCTGTTCGTTCAGCGGCGAGTCCAGCCACAGAAAATCGATAAAATCGGAGCAAGCGAATGAATCGATTATCTTAAACGCGGCGATAACGCCGCTCGAAAAGATCGAGGAAGGACTTTCCTGTCCCCCATTCGTTACAGGGACAAGAATGTCCTCGCTCCTGTGAAATTCACCAAAACTCGCGACAAGAAGGACTATGGACTATAGACTATGGACCATCAGGGATTGCCGTTCGCAACTCACAACTAGTAACTTCTCTTTCCGACAACGCCCTACGCACTACGCACTCTTTGAAACTACGCCCTACTCCCTACTCCCTCTCTCAAACTTGTCAATAACTTCACAGCGCAACGGCAGCAGAACTCTATTTTCATCGACATGAAGAAGCGTTTCAGGAAGAAGCCGTTTCGAAAATAATCCCGGCTTGAGAATTCCCAGCATCATCTGATAATCACCTTCAGGAACGGACGAAGGCACAGGAATCCGATGCACTGTCGTTGCAACCTTCCCTTCTCCCGAACCATATGGACAAGCATCGAGTAACAGCTTCTCATCAAGTTGGAACACGATCTTGCGATGCCTATCCATGCAGTGCAGGAAGATGAAGGTGTTCTTCGGCAAACTAAACCCTGGGGCCACCCTCCAGTCTAGCGCTACAACCATCGTTCGCTCGTCAAATTCGCGGAGCTTCCACTCGGAAATGCCTTTAAGCTGAAGCTTGCTGTCCAAATAGGCGACATCAACATCGTGCCGCCGCGGATTCGAGGCAGGGAGCGCATTGTTAAAAAGTTGTCCGGCATAGAAGTACAAAGCAGGCTCTCCATGCCCTTCTTGTAGTCCCGTTGGAATGAAAATCATCATCCCGCCGACTGTCGTTTCTCGACAGACGACACCAGCCTCGGTGAAGACGCTTCTGGTTTGCTCCGCCTCACCTGCGTTGACCACAACCGCACTGGTACTTTGCGGCGGAACCGCCGTGGCCCAGTCTGGGTTTTCCGAGGTAAGTGCCGGTTCACGCAACGTCCACAACGCACCTTCGGAAATCTGATGGATTCGGTTGGCCGTCCAGCGGTCCGCGAAAACTCGTTTCACGCTCGCTTCTTGAAGCATCTCGCACACAGCCTTAAGGTCTTTCCCAGTGCGGGGGCCGGCGTCCACAAGGAATAGCAACGTTTCGATGAACACGCCACTGCTCGACCAGTGAATGGGCAGTTCGAGACGTAGTTCGGTAATGTCGATCTCTGGAAAAAACTTTTCAACTCTGCAGTTAATCCCGCCGGAATAAAATCGTGGCCCCGACCAGAAGAATCCGTTGTGCTGAGACATTTCGGAGATTTCTGAAAACTCAGAGTCACGACCGTTTCTTCCTAAAAGCGACCATGATTTAATAATACTCTGCTCACGGGTCACCGCACGGACGCCAACGATCTTTACTGGCTGTGAAAATTTAATATCAAGAGTTGTCTCACGCACTTTTCCAGCCTGCGTGAGATAGGCGCAGGTCTGTCCATTTGAATCGACCAATGCATCACGCCATTCTGCGCCGCGATCATCGACAATCGAAACGATGTTTGACGCGGGGAGAATGGCGAAATCAAGTTGCGGAGATTGGACATTGAAGTCGAGTCGATAGCCGCCGATTCTCGTGAACTCTGAGTGCGTATTGGTATTTTTCAGAAAAGCGTTAAAGCCGCCCATGTTCTCGAGAACTCCAGGAGATTCGGCATTTTCTATGCGGAGTGCGTACGGCAAATAGCGCCACAGTCGTGGAGAAACGGCACAGACTTTTTCATCTGTTGCCCAGTTCAAGCCGAAGAGAACGAAGTCGGCGAACAGCCCATCCTTTGCATGAGGATGTTCCATCAATTCGCGTGCACCTCCATACCAGGCGCGAGGGTGTTGACGATGCACTTTGATGGTTAGAAAAGACAGCGAAACGAGAAAGATACCCGACAGGAGCGAGACGAACAAAATGGTGCACAGTGCAATCTTAACCTTTATTCGTTGAGCGGCCTTGATTTTTGAATAAAGCTCCCCGATTCCACATCCTGCCCACACAGCAAAAATCGGAACCAGTGGGAGCATGTATCGCGGTGACCTGATCGACGCAAAACTGGAGGTCGCGAAGGCGAGCGTGAACAACGTTAAGTAGATTAGCACAACTCCAGATAAGCGTTGGAAAGGCGACGTTCTAGACGAGCGTTTTTTTACGAAGATAAAAGCAAAAGGTAAAAAACCCAGAAGAATGATCAAGGCAAAGACGAGAATCTGAACCGAGGGAGACTTGACGACGGAGAATCCGATGAGTGTCGGAATTCTGTCGTTGAACATCGTCTTCGCCGCTTCCACATATAAGCGGGCGTTTCCGGCAACCGAGGAGGTTTCCAATGACGCCCAGCCGTAACGGATATTCCAAAGCCACCAAGGTAGGCTGCCTAGCAGAAAGCCGACAAGCCCGGGGAGCCAGATGCACCACCGGAAGAGCCGGAAGCGCAATCGAAAAAGTAGGATAACACCGACAGTGCCAATAGCCGGCATAACAAGCCAAAAATTCCAAAACCCGAGGCCGCAAACAAATCCTAGTGTAAGATAGGCCTTCACATCCTGTTTCCAATTCTCGGTCTGTGCAACGCCAATGAAGACCCCCGTCTGGATC
>JBBQIY010000106.1:0-6876 GCA_038325415.1 Kiritimatiellia bacterium | reverse complement strand
GCACAGTTTCGCCATTCTTCTGTGGTGTTGCAAGAACAGGGACATGAATTATTTTGTCTAACTCCGCGTAAGTGCTTGATTTCCAACTTCTGACTCCTGTCTCCTGTCTTCTGACTCCTGTGGGCGTCAAACTATGTTGACGCGCACCCGGCGGTGACGGCACGGAAAATGTGTCCTTGCCGATATTTCTACAATTCGGTATACTTAAGCCAAGTTTTTAACAACCGCCCCATTTGGGTAAGGATTCAAGTTACACGTGAAAAAGAACCGTCAGTATTCAGTAGCCGTCGCCGGTGCCACCGGTGCCGTTGGCGTCGAAATGCTCAATGTGCTCGAAGAGCGAAACTTTCCGATTAGCTCGTTGAAGTTACTCGCTTCATCGCGCTCGGCTGGAAAGAAGATGAAATTTCGCGGCGAGGACATCACGATTGAGGAGCTTAAGCACGATTCCTTCAAAGGGGTCGATATTGCTCTCTTTAGTGCGGGGGGGTCGATCTCGAAGGAGTTCCGCCAGAGCGTCGTCGAATCTGGGGCGGTCATGATCGATAATTCCAGCGCGTTCCGCATGGAGGCAGACGTGCCGCTTGTGGTGCCGGAAGTCAATCCTGAGGATGTCAAATGGCACAAGGGCGTGATCGCCAATCCCAATTGTTCGACGATCATCATGCTGGTGGCCGTAGCGCCGTTGCACCGTGCGTTTGGTTTGAAGCGGCTTATTGTCTCTACGTATCAGGCAACCAGCGGGGCGGGTGCCAAGGGTATGGATGAAATGATTGTACAGACGAGACAGGTTCTCGATGGCCAACCCATTGCGCCGAGTGTCTTTGCGCACCGCATTGCGTTTAACCTCATTCCTCATATCGATGTCTTCACCGACAACGGCTACACGAAGGAAGAGCTTAAGATGCTCCACGAGAGCCGGAAGATGTTGCATGACGATGCCTTGATGGTCACCTGCACCTGTGTGCGCGTACCCGTCATGCGTGCGCATTCGGAATCAATTAACCTCGAATTTTCGAGTCTTGTCACGCCCGACATGGTACGCAAGGTTCTGGCGGAAGCAGCCGGGGTGACGCTGGTCGATGATCCGTCGACCAAATCGTATCCGATGCCAGTTGATGCGTCTGGGCAAGGCAACGTTCTGGTAGGACGTATCCGGCAGGACGTCTCTCGCGGTGACGGCAAGGGAATCGACCTCTTTATTTCGGGCGACCAAGTGTTGAAGGGTGCTGCCCTCAACGCCGTGCAGATCGCCGAGCTTATTATCGACTGAACGGAGCCTATTCATACGGGTGCCTGAAGAACTCACAGAGATTCAGAATGTGATGCCGGATCACCCGTTCGTCAGTGCGGTTTTGTGGCATATCCCTTCTGCCGTTGGAAATCGCTTCAACGCCAGCGACTGGTTCACGAGCGAGGATTTGAAGGAATGCGAAGGCTTTACCGGTAAGCGCCGTCGAGAAGAATGGCTTGCCGTACGCATCGCGCTCAAGCGCGTGATTGTTCGCGACGGTATTGCCGATTCGCCCTTGCATGTGCATGTGCGCAAGAACGACAAAGGCTGTCCGCACGTGGTCGTTTACAATCCCGCAAACGGACGCTATGCTCGGCTTTCCTGTTCACTTTCTCACAAGGGATCGCTGGTTTTCGCGGCGTATGCGAAAAAGCCTGGCATCCGGATCGGCATCGACATGGAAAAGCGCTCTTGGAGACTACCTTACCTGCGCAAGCGCTTCATTTCCGAATACGACCGTATGATCGATAAAGACGATCATGTGGGGGATTGTACCGTGCTCTGGACGTTTAAGGAGGCGAGCACGAAACTGCTTGGCACCGGTATGGCGTATGGTTTGGCCAACATACAATGCCGCGAGACGAGCGTTGGACTCTGTGAATTGCGCGATGCAGGCGGAGCCCATTACGTCGGCCGCTATAACTGGTTTGGCAAATATGCATTGGCCGTTGTCACCGAACAATACGATGGCACCGACCTCGGGAAAACCGCCTCGGTTCATCCCGAACGACGCTGGTTCGAGCGAATTGCAAGAGCGAGGCGCTTGCGAGAACTCCGCAAGAACCGCCGCATTTCGGCCCATCTTGAACGGGTGAAATCACGACCCTAGCCTTGATTGGGAGCCGATAAGAATCCCCCTCGGGAGTCCACGAACATTTTTGGTAACGAGCATGAAGAGGAGACTGACGATGAGGTTAGACGCAAGTGGAGAAAAACAAGTTTCGGCCTTGACGATTGCCGGAAGCGACAGTGGCGGGAATGCGGGAATCCAAGCGGATATTCGAGCCTTCCATACCTTCGGCCTTCATGCTTGCACCGTGGTTACGGCTTTGACGGCGCAGAATCCGTACGGCGTACGCGCGGTGATGATCCCCGAAGCGGCGTTCATTGGTGACCAGATGGATGCGGTTTTGGAGGAGTACGACATTCTCGCGTTGAAGACGGGTATGCTGGCAACGGCGGAGGTGATCGAGGTGGTCTCCGCACGTTTGGCGAAGCGCCCCGACATCAAAAAGGTCATTGATCCGGTCATGATTGCGACTAGTGGTGCTAAGCTCCTGCGCGATGATGCGATTGAGGCAATGAAGCAAAAACTGTTGCCACTGGCCACACTGATGACGCCGAATATCCCTGAAGCGGAGGTGATTCTTGGACGCACGATTTCCTCGCGTGAGGCGATGGCCACCGCCGCCATCGACCTCTACCGGAACTTTGGATGTTCGGCACTCGTCAAGGGAGGGCACCTTTGCGGTGGCGAGGCGGAAGACGTTCTGTGTGATGGGAGTGCGCTCATCTGGTACAGTACGCCCATCATCTCGAACCCGTTGTCTACGCACGGCACCGGCTGTTCGCTCAGCGCGGCGATAGCGGCGTCTTTAGCTTGCGGACGAGATCTTCGGACGGCGGTAGCCGAGGGCAAGGCGTACGTCTACGAATCGATTCGATCGGGTGTACGGGTGGGCCCCCGAGCTACGGTTTTAGGATTCCCAGATGGAATCCAGAGGGCATTTGGCGAAGTGTCGATGACAGTCGACAGTCGGAAGATTAACGAAACGAGAGGAATATGACATGAAACTCAAAACCCAGATCGTGCTGACGACCCATCTTGTTCTTATCGTCGCATCGGTCGTATTTGGAATTTTCAGTTATCAGACGACCCGGCGGGTCTTCATAAACGAACTCAATGCGCGGCTACTGGCTGCTGCTAGCATGATTCGGGATGGGTTCCCGGAAAATTACCATGAGACCATCGTCAGCCCTGATTCGGTGGATGCGGCGACTTACCGTGAGATCATGAGCAAACGCGGCCACTTAGCCGCCAGTTTGGGGTTGCAATACCTTTTCACCCTGAAGATTATTGACGGAAAGCGTTGCTTCACGAGCGTGTCGAGCATGGATCAAGGTGGCGAGGACGGACGCTTTCCTGCGTTTGGCTCGCCAGTGGAAAATCCTGCCTTGTTTGAAGCGGCATTCAGCACCATGAGGCCCCAGAATCTTGATATGGTATTGTCGGGGCGCAAATTGAGGGTGGCGCTCTATCCGTTCTGGTCTGGCGGTTCGCGCTCCGTCTCGGGTGCTGGGATGGAAAAAGAGTACATGAGTTCGGTCGTTAAGGACGTGGTGAGTCAGGTTGCGATCTTTTGTCTTTTGGCGATGTTGGTGGCTATGCTGATCGACTTCTATCTGGTTCGTGCCATCAGTCGCCCCATGGAAAATCTTGCGCCATCTGTGGGCGATCATTTCGGGTTAGCTGTTGTGAGTTCTGGGGCCGATGAAATTCGCGCGTTGGCCGACAATATTAATAAAATGAGCGAGGCGATCAGCACCACGGTGACGCAGTGCAAGGAGGTTGAAAAGAGTCTGCGAGCCAGCCAGCATAAGTACCGCTTCTTTACCGAGAATACGACGGATGTGATTTGGAGTCTGGATGAGCAGTACCGTGTGGATTACCTCAGTCCTTCGGATGAGAAGTTCCGCGGATACCGCGCGCAGGACGTTATTGGGACCTCGTTCTGGGACTGCATTGATCCCACAGAATTAAAGCGCTTGAAGGAAAGTCCGGAATTTCTCGATGCAGAATGGAAGCATATCAAGGCGGGAGAGGCGCGAATCTACGAACTGAATTTAAGACGAAAAGAAGGCGATCCGGTTCTTGCCGAGGTGACGGTGAGCGCTTACTTGGACGCCTCAGGAGTTATCCGAGGCTACTATGGGAAAATCCATGACATCCGCGAACGTCGCCGCCTTGAGGAGGAGCGCAGCAAAGTGGAGCGACTTCAGAGTGTTGGGACGCTTGCCGGAGGCATTGCCCACGATTTTAATAACATCCTCATGGGACTTTTCGGGAATATCGAACTCGCGAAGGACCTGCTAGCGCCAGAATCCCACGCGTATGAATTGCTTGAAGAGGCCAGTCGCTCGATGAGCCGAGCCGTTCGGCTGACCAAGCAGCTCCTTGTCTTTTCAAAGGGCGGCGCCCCTCAGAAGGATAATAAGGTCGACATTGCGGCCCTCGTGAATGACGTGGCGGGATTCGATCTTTCGGGCAGTAACGTGAAGCTCTGCTTTAGCAAAGACGACCAGCCCCATGTGACGGCAGCCGACCGTGGCCAGCTTGAGCAGGTTGTGTCGAATATCGTGATCAACGCCCGGCAGGCGATGCGAACGGGTGGAGCGGTGAGCATTTCGGTTGAAAATGTTGAAGTGAAGTGCAGGCAAATTCAACACTTAGCCGCAGGGAACTATATCCGCTGCTCGATCCGTGATGAAGGACCGGGAATTTCGATTGCCATTCAGAAACGGATTTTCGAACCCTACTTCACGACGAAGAGTATGGGGAGTGGCTTAGGCCTCGCAACGGCGTATTCGATTATTGCAAAGCACGGCGGCACACTTGAAGTTCAGTCTCAGGAAGGTGTCGGTGCAGTCTTCACATTCTATCTTCCCATAACGATGCGTTCTGACGATATCATACCGGAGAAAAAGGCACTCGAATTGCCGGCCAACACAAACCCAGCTAGGAAACCGGGCGGCGTACTGATCATGGATGACGAGGTTTTAATTTGTGCGCTTCTCAAGAAGATGCTGACCATGGAAGGCGTTCATGTGGAGACGGCCGAAAACGCCAAAATGGCGGTAACACTCTATAAGCAGGCGCTTGCGGTTAAGAATCCCTTTGCCTGCGCCATTCTAGACCTGACGATTAGCGGTGGCCCCGGTGGAGCCGAAGTCGTGCAGGAGCTCCGAGCATTAGATCCAGACCTCTTTGCCATCGCGTCGAGCGGCTACACCGACAGCGCCATTATGTCAGAATGTAGAAAACACGGCTTCGACACCGTGATCGCCAAGCCCTACTCGCGTACTGAAGTGCTTCAGCTTCTGGGGCGCATCGGCGTGGCCAAACGCATATAGCAATCCTTGACTCTGCAAGCTCCTAATGATAGAGTTCCCCACTATGTTTTTACTCCATAAAGGTTTGAGATGATTGCAGCACACCCGTTACTGACCGGTATTGCCGGCTTGGGCATTCCCCATGTTACCATGATCACCATCGGGTGCATCATGATTTGGTTGGCCATCAAAAAGCAGTATGAACCGATGTTGCTACTCCCCATCGGTTTTGGGGCAATTCTCGCCAATATACCGGAATCCGCCGCTGTCTCTGATACCGGGTTTCTGACGACACTCTATAGCATTGGCATTGAGGATGAACTCTTTCCGATCCTGATCTTCATCGGCGTTGGTGCGATGATCGATTTCAGTCCGCTTCTCACTCAACCGGTGACCCTGTTCTTCGGGGGTGCCGCCCAGCTCGGCATTTTTATTGCCATGTTGCTCGCCTTGTGTGCGAATTTTATTGTGCCGGAAATGTTCTCCTTGAAGGAAGCGGCCGCCATCGGGATCATTGGCGCGGCCGATGGGCCGACCTCGATTTACGTTGGGCGGCTCTTTGCGCCGAGGTTTATAGCCCCGATCACCGTTGCGGCGTACTCCTATATGGCGCTGGTTCCCATCATTCAGCCGCCGGTCATCCGGCTCCTGACCTCCAGTCATGAACGGCGCATCAGAATGCCCGTCCAGAAGAAGACATCGGTTTCAAGGCGCGTTCGCATCCTCTTTCCGCTGTCCGTCACGATTATCGCCGGCATCATCTCGCCTGCCAGCACGGCTCTTATCGGCTCGCTTATGTTTGGCAATCTCATTCGTGAGTGTGGCGTCCTCGAACGTTTGTCGAGTTCGGCTCAAAATGAACTCTCCAATCTTGTCACACTCCTGCTGGGCATTACGATTGGTGGCACGATGGAAGCCGAAACGTTTCTAACCAAGCAGACGGCCTTTATCATGGGCATCGGTCTTCTGGCATTCATCTTCGATACCGCAGGTGGCGTCATCGCAGCCAAGTTCGCCAACCTCTTTTTGAAGCAGAAAATCAACCCCATGATCGGTGCCTGCGGCATCTCCGCGTTTCCGATGTCCTCGCGGATCATCCAGAAGATGGCGCTGGAAGAGGATCCCTATAATATCCTCATCATGCAGGCCGCTGGTGCCAATGTTGCGGGTCAGATCGGTTCCGTAATCGCGGGCTCTATGTTGTTGCACATGCTGAGTTGAGGAATTCTTATGACAAATCCAGAACTTCTGACGATAGGCTTCAAGACCGGGCTGACTGCTTTCTGTAGCGTGATGGGCGTCCTTTTAATCCTTTACGTGATGGTGCGAATTCTTCAAAAATTCGATACGGGAGCGGAGAAATAGTAAACGCGGCGTCCGCGCCGCGTTGAGTGCGTAGTGCGTAGTGCGTTTAGTGCATAGGGCGTAGGGGGTAGGGCGTAGGGGTCCGGGGGGGGGGCCCCCCACCCCCC
>JBBQIY010000105.1:0-6884 GCA_038325415.1 Kiritimatiellia bacterium | reverse complement strand
GATGCGTCCCAGGGTGTAGAGGCTGATGGCGCGATTGCCGGAATCTGCGGTGAGGCCGAAGTTATAGGCGCCCGAGAAATAGAGGAGCGTGCGGGGGTGGGCGAGAATGGCGGTGGCCTGGCCGCGAGCGCAGAAGACCTTGGCCGGGATGTGCAGGACGTCGAGTTCGGGATCGTCGGCGAAGAGGCCGCCGTTGAAGCGGTCGATGGCGTGGGAGCCGAAGGAACCGCCGTCGCGCATGGCGCGAAACAGCGCGCGCATGGCATCCCAGGGCCGCGAGCTTTCGGGGTTGTAGAATTGGCTTTGGCTCTCCTCGGCCAGCAGGTCGCGCAGCAATTCGGGCGGATAGCGGAGGACGCGGCCCATGTCTTCGCAGAAGAGGATGAAGATGCAGCGGTCGAGGAAGCGCTGCGTCAGGCGTACGAGACGGCCCCGGGTGCCGGGGAACGAGGGATTGGCCTCGACCAGGGAGTGGAAGACGAATTGACGGTAGTCGTGATATTCGCGGTAAAAGGTTTTTTCAATGGCTTTTTCGCGAGTGACCTGTTCGCGTAGCAGTCGGTCGAGCAGCGAAAGGCTACGGTCGGCCAGCAGCAGGTCGGGGCGCAACAGACGCCAGAAGACGAAACGACGGAAAGCGGCGGCGGGATGGTCGGAGAGGAGACTGGGGTCGGCGGCGGAGTCGGCCCCGACGATGACGAAGCGCTGGCACTGCGTGCGGCCGAGCCGGCGGATGTAGAGGCGGAACTCGTTCATGTCCGTGACGAGTGCGAAGGCCGGTTCGACCAAGGCGTCGCGATCGCGGTTCTGCCAGGCGCACTGGAGGTAGTCGAAGCACTGGTCGACGGGGGATCGGTTGTTCTGCTTACGGAACTGGCGGGCGTCGAGGCCCGAGCGGATATCCTTGAATTCGCCCAGCACTTGGGCGACGCCATTGCCTCCCTCGCCGAAGTGTCCCAACGCGAGATCGGCGCACCCCGTGCCGCCGGTCTGGCCGGAGCCAGGCACGTCGAATTGCGGTCGGCAGGTATAGGAGGCGCTTGCAAAACCCGGTTTTGTAAGCGCAGGAGTCAGGAGACAGGAGTCAGGATTCAGAATGGGAATCTCTGTACGTCGTTGATCAGAAGTAACTTGAGATCCTGAATTCTGGCTTCTGGATTCTTCCTTGCACCGCCCCCCGAAGGGTTCTGCACGAGGCTTATATGGCTCGCCGCCCGGCGCATGACCTTGCAGGGTGTAGCCCCAGGTTTCGACAAAGAAGCGCTGGATGAAAGCGGTTTCGGATGCGCGTTCCTTTAACGGCTCGCGCCCAGACCAGGCACGCAGGCGTGCCAACAAGGCCGCTTCCTCGGGACTGTTCCGGAAGACGAGAAATTCGGCATCCCACTGGGCGCGCAGAAATGTTTCGTCGAAAAGCGGCAGCGTGGTCATGGCGTCGTACTTTCATTACTTCATGAGCTGGGCGAAGATCGACTTCAGGAAAGCCAGCCGTTCTGTTGGGGTGCTATTGGAAATACTACCATTTTAGACAGGAAGACGTCCAACCAACAATTATAGCGGAGGTTCGGACGGATCTGACAGATCTGACGGATTGGGGCAGGGTGTGGTTTTAACGCAAGAAACCGCCTCGGACTTCTTTCGGATACCGTGATGTGATGTCCGAAAGAAGTCCGAGGCGGTCTCGATAAAAGTTTGTGACGTTAATGCCTGTTTAGATGCGGCCAGTCAAAACCAAGATGAGCAGGATTATGACGACGAGACCTAGTCCGCCGGTGGGGTAGTATCCCCAGTTTTTGCTGTAAGGCCAAGTGGGGAGTGCGCCCAAAAGCATCAGAATGAGTACGACGAGTAGAATTGTTCCTAACATGATCTTTTACCTTTCTATAAGGGGAGGCTGGAGGTTGCCCCAGCCTCCCCATCATAATCAGAATCGTGAGACATTACGCTTTATTTGCGCATTTTCTTAGCGATCTTATCGACAACTTTGTCGGTGGCTTCTTTGACTCGGCCGACGGCCTGATCCACCTTGCCTTTGTCGCGAAGCTTGTCATTGTCAACGAGCGCACCTGCTGCTTCTTTGATGCGACCCTTCACTATGTCTGTCTTGCCACCCATGTTGTTAACTCCTTTTAATCGGTTTGGCGGTGTTGCCGACGGATGCGGAAATGCATCGACTGACAACCCTCTACCAACCTATAATGTTTTTGGTTCTTCGATCGTCATCTTGTTTTTAACGCTCGTGACACCACGAATATCGTTGGCGAGTTTCTCGACCAGTGACTTCTCAGCATCATTTTTGGCAATGCCGGTCAACGTAACCGTGCCATCCCGCGTTTCAACCTTGGTTCTGACGGTGCTGGTCCCACGATGAGCCGTCAAAGCCATCTTAACCTGAGCGGTAACGGATGCGTCGTCAATCTTTTCGCCTTCCGTACGTTCCGCAGGCTGCTCGGTTTCCATTACCGTCATCTCGTTGGTCACGTTGATGACGTCGTCAATGTCTTTGGCGTAGGCGGTGGTTAGTTCCTTCTGGGCCTGACTCGAGGCTTCGCCAGTGAGCGTCACAATGCCATCTTTCACGCTGACGGTTGTCTTGGTGCCACTGACGTTGCGATGGTACAGCAACGCGAGCTTCACCTTACGTCCGATCCAGGTGTCTGACTTGTCGGCGGCGACTTCCGCAGAGGTCTCCAGTTGATTGTCAACGCGTATGACCCCGTTTACACTCTCGGCCGTATCCTGAGCCAGTGTTCTGTTGAATTTGTCGGCTACAGTCCCAGTTAACGTAACAATGCCATCTACGGCTTTTGCCTTGACCGCATCGTCTTTGAGATACGTCTTGTAAACGTATGTTTCCTTGATTGACGATTCGATCTTGTCGTCCGCCTCTGTCGCATGCAAAGGTGCGCTGGTGACGAATAGGGCGGCTACCGTCGCCGCGAATACGAAAGGATAACTTGTTGTTATTTTGTTCATTCTACTCCCTGATCTTTTTGTTATTGTTGGGAAACTCGGTATGAGCCCCCCTTGTAAGTCATTTTCTTGTACGGCGTGAAGTTTACGCGATAGGGCAATGTACGGCGATGGGGTACAACCCTACTAGCAGGGAGGATGGTTCGATGCCCCCTCGCGGCGATTTTTAATAGGTGCAGCAGCCTTTTTGCATCAAGCCGATTATCTGCTTCAGCACCAATTGGAGGCTTTAGAAAAGAAGTGTTTAGCACAAGGCGGGTTCAAAGAAAAAATGTTTGCTGCCCGCATGGAGGAGAGAAAAAATCCTAAACCTCCCAGCATTTCCTAGCCACCCACTTCCACCGGCCTTCACGCTCCCCCTGCCAGCTATCCCACCAGTCCTCCCAGTGTTCCCAGCACTCCCAGTACACCCAGCTCTCTCTTTCCACAGGCGGGAAATGCGGCGAGGACGCCGCGTCTACAGAATTGGGTTGACTTATGTTTATCACGGATTGCGAAACCCATTCGAAACTGATATGATTCTCCCCACTTGGTGGAACGGGTCGAGCTTTGCCCCATGCGAGAGGTATGGGCCAGAACTTAAGGCGGCTCCACCTCCACCGAAAAAGGATCGAATGGGTATGGCAAATGAACTGGACGAAATGACTGGCCCCGTCAATCAGCAAGGCCGCGACATCAATATTATCGAAAAGCAGATTTCCGTGAAAGTCGGTTTCGGTTCGACACTTTTCGAGGTCATGCTTTGGCTACTCGGCATCTTGCCCGGCCTCATCTTTCTCTTCATGAAGATCGGCGCGAAAAATTACTTTCTGAAGCTACAACAAAAAATCCAAGCAGACGCCTCGCAGATCGACAACTTCCTCGAGCAGCGCGTGCAGATCCTGCAAAACGTCGCGCCGCTGGTCGCGAAGGCCATTGATCTGGACAAGGACGTGATGAAATCCGTCGCCGCATTTCGAGGTGGCGCGCAAGCCGATGGCGAGCGCAATATCGTCTCCGGCCAACTCGACCGCGCCTTTGGCCGTCTCTTCCCGCAAGTCGAAGCCTATCCTGACCTGAAGGCACACGCAGCCATCGCCGACGCCATGCGCCAGAACAGCTACCTCCAAAAAGAAATCACCGCCGCGCGTACACTATACAACGACACCGTCAACATCTGGAACTCGGACATTTTCGCATGGCCGACTAAGATGATTGTGGCCGCTCGCGCAGGGTACACCACGCGCATTCCGTTCACCGCTTCGTCTGAAACGAAAGCACAGGCTCGGAGCGCGTTCTTTTGATCGACGACGTCTATGAACCATTAGCTCTCTACCGCGACCGGTTCAAGGTGGAACATGCGGAGCGCACCGCCGTCTTTTTCGAAGAACTAGTCCAACGCTCCGGCGTAGACGAAAAGGCCAACACCGTGACCGTGGAGGCCATCCACGCGTTGGAAACGCAGATCGCCGCCGCAGGTTCGAGCCAGTCAAGCTGGAAGACGCTGCGCATCGTTGCCGTCCTCCTCGTGATTGTGGCATTTGTCGGCCTCGCGCTCTTCATCCTGCCGATCATCTCGCCAGACACCGTTCCCCCGCTACGCACCAATGGCCTGTGGGCAACGGTCTGCGCCGCCGTTGCGGCAGGCGGCATTGCGTTCACTGCCACCAAGCTGAACCCGACGCTCCGCGCACTCGATGAAAACCTCCGATCACTCAAAGAACGTCGTGACGTGAAACTGAGGGAGGCTTGGGAACAGCTTGCTCCGCTCAACCGTCTCTACGACTGGAGCATGTTCGCCGGACTCATGCAGAAGACGGTCCCGAGCCTCATGCTCGATCCCTACTTTTCCCATGCTCGACTCGACGAACTGCACCGAGCTTTCGGCTGGAACGACAACTTTAACCAAAACAAATCCGTTCTCTTTGCCCAGAGCGGCGAAATCAACGGCAACCCTTTCGTGATCGCCGAGGCACTCGATTTCCAGATGGGTATCCAGACCTACCACGGCTCGCTCTCCATCACTTGGCAGGAAAGGCAGTCCTACACGGATTCCAATGGCCGCTCCCAGACGCGCTGGGTCACCCGCACCCAAACTCTCAACGCCTCCGTCGACAAACCTGCGCCGAGATACACCCGCGATAAATTTGTTATCTACGGCAACGAGGCCGCCCCAGATCTCACCTTCAGCCGTACCCCTTCTGCGCTGTCCGACGACGGTCACGAATTGCTCGACCGATGGCGCATGAGACAGACTGTTGCCAAACTCGAAAAGTTTTCCCGCAACCTCAACGATGCTTCCGGCTATACCATCATGGCCAACCGTGAATTTGATGCGCTCTTTAATGCCATTGACCGCAACCACGAAATCCAATTCCGCCTGCTCTTTACCCCTCTCGCTCAACAGCAGACGATCAACCTTCTGCGTGACAAGATGGTCGGTTTCGGCGACGACTTCACCTTTATTAAGGACCACATGGTCAACGTCATCTGGCCCACGCATCTCACGAAGATCGAGATCACCGCCGACCCCTCTCTCTTCCAGAATCATAACCTCGCCGCCGCCCGCTCCTTCTTCACCTCCTATAGTCACGACTACTTCAGGGCCTTCTATTTTGCTCTCGCTCCGGTGCTCACGATACCGCTGTATCAGCAACATCGATCGCACGAGGATATCTACAAAGACGTATACGGCAAAACCGCCTCGTTCTGGGAGCACGAATCCATCGCTAACTTCCACGGGCAGGCGGCCTTCAGGCATCCCTTGTGCATCACCGACAGCATTCTCAAGACGAGCCATACCCGCGCCAGTGACGGCAGCGCCGAAGTTGTCGTCACGGCGCATGGCTTTCGCGGCGAAGCTGTCGTCGATTACGTCTCCAAGCTTGGCGGCGACGGTCACTGGCACAACATCCCTGTTAAGTGGACTAACTATCTTCCCGTTCAACGCACATCATCCCTAGAAACCCGGGAAACCGATGGCCTCACGCTGCAAGATTTCGAGCAACAAGCGCAACCCTCAGAAGAATGGCAAGCCTTCTTCCGTCAGTGGCGGGTCGACCCACAGCAGACCTCGTTCCGTCGCTCCATCGTCTCATTTATCACGGCTCGTTAATGTTGGCGGCGTTCATCGCAGGGGTGAATTTGGTAACTTTGTAATCATAGGGATTGACAGGCAATTTATCGCCCAGCTCTACTCCTAATAAAACATGAAACTACTTGTCATTGCTGACAACGACGACTTTACGTGGCACGGTGGTGCCTACGACGTGGACGCTATTATCTCGTGCGGCGACGTTGTCGATCAATTGATCCTGCAGGCCGCCGCGGCATGTCAATGTCGGACGGTATTTGCCGTCAAAGGCAATCACGACTTGCCTAGCCCTTTTCCGGCACCGATCATTGACCTGCACCTCCGCGTCCACGAATTCAGCGGCCTCCAGTTTGGCGGGCTGAATGGATCGTGGAAGTACAAACCAAGAGGCCACTTTCTTTACGAGCAATCCGAGGTGACTGGATTCTTGCAGACTTTCCCGCCAGTCGATATTTTCGTCTCACACAATTCCCCAAGGTCAATTCATGACAAAGATGATGGCATCCACCCGGGTTTTGATGGCCTGCTGGAATACATCCAGAAACATAGACCCCGTCTACTCATCCACGGACACCAGCATGTCAACATTGAAACCGTTATCGGCGAGACAAGAGTCATCGGCGTCTACGGCCATCGGATGATAGAAATGTAACGAACGCGAGAGGCTATTCGTCTACCGCCCTTGATACGACCAATCTGGTCTTCCTCTTGCCAATGGTTTCTCAGTGCTTTTATTTTTCTCGCATCAAAACCTCCTCGGCCACTTACTTGAATTATAGGTTACAGGAGGACGGCCCCCGAGACAAACTTTTTTTAGTTCCCAGAGTTGACTTTTACC